>CALWTY010000001.1 GCA_944384585.1 uncultured Clostridia bacterium
TGCCCCTTTAGGGGCTCTGCCTGTAGTTGCCCCTTTTAGGGGCTGTGCAAGCCACCGGTTTACCGGTGGTTCTGACTAAATGCTTTCGGGCGCAGCGCGTTATTATACTTGCAGGCGCGCTCCGCAGAAGCGAAGCGTTTATTTTCCCAGCTCAAGCGTCCGGCGATACGCCGCCAGCACCGCCTCCGCTGCCGCAAAGCGGAAGCTGTTCTCCTCCAGCGCATGAACGCCCGCGATCGTCGTCCCGCCGGGGCTGCAGACCGCGTCCTTCAGCACGCCGGGATGAGTGCCGCTCTCCAGCAGCATCGCCGCCGAGCCGAGCAGCGTCTGTGCCGCCATCAGCATCGCCTTGTCGCGGGGCAGACCGCACTGCACCCCTCCGTCGGCCAGCGCCTCGGCAAACAGGAAGGCGAAGGCAGGGCCGCAGCCGGAAACGGCGGAGCCGGCGTCAATCAGCGACTCGTCAATCCGGCAGAGCCGACCCGCTCTGCTCATCAGCGCAAGGAACTCTCCGATCTCCTCCTCCGTCACACCGCCTCGCGTGCAGTAGAGGATCATCCCCTCCCCGACCGAGGCAGGCAGATTCGGCATGATCCGGATCACCGGCATCTCCCGTCCGGCGAGGGAGGCGATCTTCTCCGTGGAGATTCCCGCCGCCATCGAGACAAGCACCATACGGTCGGTCCTTGCTTCCAGTGCCGGGCGCAGCTCTTCAAACAGCGCCTCCAGCATCTGCGGCTTCACGCCGAGGAAGACATAACGGCATTCCGAGACGATCCCGGCGGTCTCTGCCGCCGAAGCGCCGATCTGAGCCGCCAGCCCTTCCGCCTTGCCGCTGTCCTTGTCCGAGAGGGCAATCGATTGCGGATCCACCGCCTTTGCGGCGGCTCTTGCCAGCGCACCACCCATATTGCCGCATCCGATAAATCCATAGCATCTGTTCATAGTCCTTCTCCTTCCGAACGGGGCATCAGCGGATCTGTCCGCTCCCGTGGATCACATATTTGTAGGAATTCAGCTCCTCCAGCCCCATCGGGCCGCGCGCATGGAGCTTCTGCGTCGAGATGCCCATCTCGCAGCCGAGCCCGAACTGCCCGCCGTCGGTGAAACGGATGGAGGCATTGACATAGACGGCGGCGCTGTCCACCGCCTTGATGAAGCGTTCGGCATTTTTCTGAGACTCCGTCACAATCGCCTCGCTGTGATGCGTGGAATGCTCGGCGATGTGCGCTACCGCCTCCTCCACCCCTGAAACCACCTTGACGGCGAGAATGTAATCGAGGAATTCGGTATCGAAGTCCCGCTCCCCTGCGGGCGTACCGTCGATGATCGTCTGCGCCTCGGGGCAGAGACGAAGCTCGACCGGCGAGCTTTGCCGGTTTTTTCTGTCGTCGACCAGGCGGGTCTTGAGCTGCGGCAGAAACCGCTCTGCGATCCCGCGGCTGACCAGACAGACCTCACAGGCGTTGCAGACCGACGGGCGCTGTGTCTTGGCATTCTCGATGATCCCGATCGCCATCTCGATATCAGCCTCCTCGTCCACATAGATATGACAGATCCCCGTCCCCGTCTCGATGCAGGGGACCTTGGCGTTCTCGGTGCAAGCCTTGATCAGCCCCGCGCCTCCCCGCGGGATCAGCAGATCGACATAGCCGACGGCAATCATCAGCTCGTTGGCGCTCTGCCGGGAGATATCCGACACGATATTGACAAAATCGGGGGAGAAGCCCTCCCGCTTCAGCCCCTTCCGCATGGCGCGGACAATGGCGGCGGAGCTGCGGTAGGCCTCTTTTCCACCCCGCAGCACGCAGACGTTGCCGCTCTTGAGGCAGAGGGCCGCCGCATCGGAGGTGACATTGGGCCGGCTTTCGTAGATTATGGCGACCACTCCGATCGGCACGGACACCTTGCGGATCTCCAGACCGTTTGGAAGAACATGGGAGGTCAGCACCCGCCCGACGGGATCGGGCAGCGCCTCCACCTCCCGGATCCCCTTCGCCATATCGGCAATGCGGGAGGGAGTGAGCGCCAGGCGATCGATCATCACATCGGAAATTTTGCCCCGCGCATCTGCCACGTCCTGAGCGTTTGCCGCAAGGATCTCTTCCTCCGCCGAAAGAATCGCCTCCGCCATTGCCGCAAGCGCCCGGTTCTTATCCTCGGCGGAGAGGAGCGCGATCTCGGCTTTGGCCTTGACCGCGTCGGTCAGGATCTGCTTGGTAGTCATGGAACATCCCCCTTCGTTATCGTTTCCCGGCGGCGAGAAAGCGGGTTCCGACCGCCTTCCCCTCCGCAATATCATACAGCAACATCGGCTTGGCGCCGTTGGAGATCACCATATCGCAGCCCGCCGCGGTGCAGAGCGCCGCCGCATGGAGCTTGGTTTTCATCCCCCCTGTGCCGAGCGGGCTGCCCGGCTCTCCCGCATACTTCATGACCTCCGACAGCTCCCCGACTACCGGGATCAGCTCGGCGTCGGGATCGTGATGCGGATCGGAGGTATACAGCCCGTCGATATCCGACAGCAGGATCAGCAGCTCCGCGCCTGCGCTGACCGCCACGACAGCCGCCAGCGTATCGTTGTCCCCGATCCCCATTTCCTCGGTGGAGACGGTATCGTTCTCGTTGATGATCGGCAGAACGCCGAGGGCGAGCAGGCGGTTGAGGGTATTGGTGAAATGCTCATGCCGCTCGTCGTGCCGCACGTCCTCCGCCGTCAGCAGGATCTGCGCGACGATATGGTTATACTCCGAAAAGAGCTTATCGTAGGTATACATCAGCTCACACTGCCCGACGGCAGCAGCGGCCTGCTTGGTCGGCATATCGGTGGGGCGCTCCTTCAGCGAGAGCTTCCCCACCCCCATTCCGATCGCGCCGGAGGAGACGAGGATGATCTCGTTTCCCGCGTTCTTCAGGTCGCTGATGACCTTGCATAATTCCTCTGTTCTCTTGATGTTCAGGCACCCGTTGGGGTAAGCCAGCGTCGAGGTGCCGAGCTTGATGACAATTTTCATAGGATCTTCCTCTGCGTCATTTCAGATAGTCTGTAAGATAGCTGTAATAATTGTAATTGACAATCGCGTCCGCGTAATTGATCTTTACCTTGAGCAGGTTATTCATCGCCGTCACATAGCTCTTGATCGCGTCTTCCGTCGCCGTGAAGCCCGCCGCAGGCGTAAAGCCCTTCTGCGGGACATAAGAGCCGTATTTGGTGACCCAGCAGCGGGCATTGCCGTCGTTCAGCCCCTTGAGGATGACAAAGGGTTCCGCGCCCGACAGCACGTCGACGCCGGTCATGAGACGGGAATCGTAGGGCAGGCCGAAGAGGTTGGAGACGGTGGGTAAGATATCGACGGCGGAGCAGGGAGTGTCGACGATGACAGGCTCCTCCATGCCGGAGGACCAGATGATCAGGGAGTTGCGGTAGAGGTCGAGATTATGATAGATATCGTCGGCGGGGATCCCGTAGAGGTCGGCCAGCGCCTCCTCCTTCGTATAGCCCTCTCCCGCGTCATCATTGATGCCGTAGGGGAAGTGGTCGGGGGCGAGGACAAAGACGGTATCGTCAAGGATGCCCGCTGCGTCGAGCTGATCGATCAGCTCCCTGACCATCAGTTCCACCTCAAGCTGGCTCGCCACATACGCCTTGCTTGCCGTGTATTTGTAGGGAAGGTTCTGCACCTCCGCCTTATGCTTCGAGGACATCTTGTTGCCGCCGAGGAAGTTATAGTTGGCGTGCCCGCTGATCGACATATAGTAGATATGGAAGGGCGCGTCCCCGATAAACTGATTGATCGTGACCTTGGCGACCTCGTGGTCGGAATTCGGCCATTTATTCACGATGGTATTCCCCTCGGCATCCTTGAAGTTCTCCAGCCCGTTTCCGATGCCGTAGTATTCATCATAACCGAAGTTCGGCACCCACTCGTTACGTCCGTAATAGCTGTAGGTATGGCCGTGGAAGTACATCGTCTTATAGCCCAGCGCCTTGAACTGATTGCCGAGCGCCAGCGGCTGCACATTTTTCGCGCCGTTCCCTCTGAGGCAGCCGGTCGTCATATACATATTGCCCGAGAGATTGGCGTATTCCCCCGTCAGGGTGCTGCCCGCCCAGACGGAGCAGTAATAGTTCTTGAAGACGAAGCCCTCCGTCGACATCTTGTAGAGGGTGGGGGTCAGCTCCGGGCTGATGACGTTTGAGGAGAAGCCCTCCAGCGTCAGGAAGATCAGATTCTTGCCCTCGAACATCCCGGTATACTCGTTCTGCTTGGTCGGGGTTACGTTCTTGAAATATTCGTGAAGCTTCTTGATATTCGAATTCTTTTCGTTGGCGATCAGCGTATCGAAATCGATCTCCAGCACGTTGTCGCCGTACACCTTCGGAGGCTCCGGGGGCTTTGTCGTACCCTCCCCGCCGCTTGTTCCGGGGTCTTCCGTCGTCCCCGTCGTTCCGTCCGGGCGGAAGATCTGGTCGGGATCGACGGTGTCGACGGGAGGCAGATACAGGCCGCCCTCACGCTTGCCGAAGAGGAGCTGCTCGATATTGAGCCGCGAGCCGGTCAGGATGCCGAAATTCATATAGGTGTTGCCGCTGTCGGGGAAGAGGTAGGAATAGAGCGTCCCGTCGTAGCTTCTGTCCATGCAGGCACCGAAGGAAAACAGGATAAAAAACAGCGAAGTGATCGACAGCAGCATCAGGGAGAACATATAGGACATCCGCTTGGTGCGGCAGAAGGAGAAGCGCTTCCTTGCGAGCAGGCGGATGATCAGGGGCAGAAACAGCAGCAGGATCGGGATAAGTGAATCCCGTATGCCGCCCCACAGCATTCCGAAAAAGTTGGTCGCTGCTTCTCCCGCCATGCCGATGTCGCCCCAGTTGTAATAGGAACCGAAGATCTTATGATAGACGACCTGCGAGGCGCAGACGACCGAGATGACCGACGAGACCGAGACGGTCACCGCCGTGACGGCGGTTCTGCTTCGGATCAGCGACAGAACGAACGACATAAAAAAGCCTGTCGTCACCGAGGTCAGCAGGATCAGCATCAGCTGTCCGAAGGTCGGCATTCCGAAGGTAAAGAGCCGCGCGATCAGCTCGCAGTAAAAGACCGAGATCGGGAAAAACAGCATCGTGGGCAGAATGCCTTCCTGCGCCGTCCCGCGGGGATGCGACCTCGTCTGATACTGAGGTCTTGATGGATAGGTTTGGTTCATTTCGCTTTATTCCCCCTTGGAATATTCAAGAATCATGGCAAAGATCTCCTCTGCCGCGGCCTCGCGCACCCGAGACCTGTTGCCTTTCAGACAAAGTCTTTTGACTTTTGTTCCCTCTTTGCTGCTGAACCCGATGAAAACCGTCCCGACCAGCTCCTGCGGCACACCCTCGCCGCCGCTTGCATAGCCGGTTGCGGAGACGCCGAGATCGGCGCCGGAGCGCTCCCTTGCCCCGATCGCCATCTCCTCCGCGCACTCCGCCGAAACCGCCGTAAAGGACGCAAGCGTCTGCTCCGACACCGAGAGGAAGCGGTGCTTCACCTCGTCGGTATAGCAGACCACGCCGCCGCGCAGAACCGCCGAAGCGCCCGGTACGTCGGTCATGCGCTTACAGACCAGCCCTCCGGTGCAGGACTCCGCCGCAAAGAGCGTCAGCCCCTTTTCCTTCAGAACCCGTACCACCGTCTCCTCCGTCTTCATGCGCTCACCTCCGCTCCCTTTTCTTCGAAAAACGGATAACTGCCGTTTCAAAAGCCACGCTCCGAACCGGCAATTATCGCAGTATCCGATCGATATGGTCTTATTTCGTGCCGAAAAGCCTGTCCCCCGCGTCTCCGAGACCCGGCAGGATATAGCAATGTTCATTGAGTTTTTCATCCAGCGCCGCAGTATAGATATCCACGTCGGGATGCGCCGCCTGCACCTTCGCCACGCCCTCCGGCGCCGACACGAGGCAGACGAGTCTGATATCGCGGCAGCCCTTCTCCTTCAGCATGGAAATCGCGTCGGAGGCGCTGCCTCCCGTCGCAAGCATCGGATCGCAGATGATGATGGTGCGCTTCTCGATGTCAAACGGGAGCTTGCAGTAATAGACGACCGGGGTATGCGTTTCGGGATCGCGGTAAAGTCCGATATGACCCACCTTGGCGACCGGAAGCAGGCTGAGAAGCCCGTCCACCATACCGAGACCCGCGCGCAGGATCGGCACGACGGCGACCTTTTTTCCGGAGATCCGCTTCGCCGTCATCTTCTGCATCGGTGTCTCGATCTCATAGTCGTCAAGCGGAAAATCACGGGTGACCTCGTACCCCATCAGCACCGTGATCTCCTCCAGCAGCTCTCTGAAATCCTTCGGGCCTGTCCTTTTATCGCGCATGATCGTGAGCTTGTGCTGGATCAGCGGATGGTCTATCACATGAAGTGTTCCCATAGCCAAATATCTCCTTTGCGGTATTTCTCAAAAAAACTTTCGCAAACCATTATACATCATCCCGGAGGGATTTTCAACACTTTTTTATAAATTCGGAAAAGATGCGTGAAAAAAAGACGCACAGCGTCGGGGAGCGAAGACGCGGGCGTGGGGGAAAACGGGCGGCGGCGCGGTCGTCGCGCGATCGGATACGCCAAAACGGGCGCAACAAGACCGGGTTCTTTGCCAAGAACCCGGTCTGTGGATTGCGTTTTTTTCCCGAGGCGATCCTGCGCTTACTTGAGTACCGAGATCGCGTCGGCGATGGTCTTCTCGTAAGCTTCCTTCCCGTACTTGTCGACCTCCGCCTTGTTCTTCTCGCCGTGGGTCAGGCAGCCGGCGCCGCCGATGCAGCCGCCGATACATGCCATTCCCTCGATGAAGTTGGTGTTCCCCACCTTCTTCGAGAGCTTGAGCAGCGCGGCACGGCATTCCTCGATTCCGTCGCAGGAGACGGCGTGAAGCTCGAAATCCTCGTGCCCATGCTCCTTCAGGCCCTCCTGCACCGCGTCGGCAAGACCGCCGCAGCGGGCAAAGATCCGTCCGAAGTAGGAGGCATTGTCCAGCACATCCTCCTCCATCGAGGTAATATCGAGATCGCGGCTGTCAAAGAGCGCCTGAAGCTCCTCGAAGGTCATGGCGATATCGATATAGGGACGCACCGTCGGCTTCTGGAACTCCATCTTCTTGGCAGTGCAGGGCCCGATGAAGACGATCTTGGCGGAGGGCTCCTTCCCCTTGATGTAACGGGCGATGGTAGCCATCGGAGAGAGGTTGTGGGAGATATAGTCCTTGAGCTGCGGGAACTGCTTCTCGATGTAATCGACGAAGGCGGGGCAGCAGGAGCTTGTCAGCACGCCCTTTTCGACCAGCTCTCTCGACTCGGCATCCGCCACCATATCCGCGCCGAGCGCCGCCTCCACGACGGTATAGAAGCCGAGGGCCTTGATGCCGCTGATCACCTGCCCCAGCTTGGCGTAGGTGAACTGGCTGGAGATGGAGGGCGCGACGACAGCGTAGACCTTGTATTCGGTATTGTTCCGGCTCTTCTGGATCAGGTCGATGACATTGAGGATGAAGGACTTGTCGGAGATCGCGCCGAAGGGGCACTGATAGACACAGGCGCCGCAGGAGATGCATTTATTGTTGTCGATCTGCGCCGCCTTGGTCTCGCTCATCGAAATGGCCTTGACCTTGCAGGCGTTCTCGCAGGGACGCTTGTAGTTCATGATCGCCGTATAGGGACAGACCTTGGCGCAGGCACCGCACTCGACGCACTTGGTCTTGTCGATATGCGCCTTCTGCTGGTGATCGAAGCTGATCGCGCCGCGGCGGCAGACATCCTCGCAGCGGTGCGCCAGACAGCCCCGGCAGGCATCGGTCACCTCATAGCCGCCGACGGGACATTCGTCGCAGGCGATCTCGATGACCTCGATGACGTTGGGGTTGGAGGTGTCGCCGCCGATGGCGAGCTTGACGCGCTCCGACAGGATCGCCCGCTCCTTATAGACGCAGCAGCGCATGGTCGGGACATTTCCCGGGACGATCTGCTTCGGGATATCGGTCATGTTCTCGAAGAGCGTGCCCTTCCAGGCATGACGCGCCACTTCCCTCAGGACCTTATATTTCAGATGCTGTACCTTTGTATCGAATTTTCTCATGGATGTATCTGCCCTTTCGCGCGCCGTCAGAAATAGCTGACCTTGATCCGTTTGCCCATCTTGGTCAGGCATTCCGAAAGCGCTTCTACAAGATTCATTTTGATATTGAAATTGATCGGAAGATCGGGGTTCTGATGCGCAGGATTGACGGCTCTTCCGACATAGAAATTGATATCGGTCGCCTCCTCAAAGAGCATTCTGCTGATGAGGGAGGCGCCGTCCCGCTTAAAGCCCCAATGCTCATAGGTTCTGTTATCGGCAAGATAATCCCGTGCGTAGGTCAGCACCTTATTGACGGTGATAACACCCTCCGTCACAAGATCGACGCCCTCGATCTCGGAGATCGGCGGCACGTCCTTGTCCTCGAAGGCAAGGCTTGTTCTGACCGGCTTTCCGAGATACTTGGCGGCAATGGAGGCGGTCGTCCCGCCGCAGACGATATGCTTGCCCTCCTTGGAAAAGAAGAGCGCCATCATACGATTGCAGTCGTCGCGGTTGGAGGGCGGGCCGAAGAGGATATTCATCGGCTCGCGCTTTCTGACCTTGACGACGCAGGCCGTCGCATCGTCTCCCGGCTTTCCCCCGTAGAGCTTCATGCACTCGTCGACCAGCATGGTAGCCAGCGTCTTGGCGGTATAGCCGGCATAGGAGATGCCCTCCATGAAGGAGGCGATATCGGAGAGCTGCCAGCCGAAGTTGAAGGCCGTGCCGATCCCGGCGTGAGGGCAGCCGTCGCTCATGGCGACGAAGATATCATTCTCCCGCAGGCGGATCTTGGAGCTGAAGATCCGCTTGCCGCCGACATTGATCTCGGTTTTGGGATAATCGAAGGCGGCATAATCGCGGATCAGGATCACGCCGGGATTGTCGTATTGGATCAGCTCGGCGTATTCGTTGTCGATCAGGTGGATGATCGTAAAGGTGGAGTAGGCAACCCCCCGCACCGAGCAGATCGGAAGGGTGGCAGCGATGGTATCGACGCAGGAATCGATCGGCAGGCCGCTTGCCATCATGGTGGAGATGATCTTGGAGGTCAGGGTGGAAAGGATGCTGGCCTTGACCCCGCTGCCCAGCCCATCGGCCAGCACGATCACCTGGGAATCCTCCCCCTGGCTCACGATATCGACATGATCGCCGCACAGCTCCTCCCCGACATGATTGATGCTTTTCCAGCCGACCTCGGCGCACAGATTATTCATCCCGGATCGACTCCTTCAGCTTGGTCAGGGCGATCTTGGTCTCAGCCGCCGTCTCACCCAGCAGCGAAGCGATCTCCTGCACGATCCGCATCTGCTTGTCGACGACGCGATCGGCAATCTCAGCGGTCTGTCCGCTCAGCTCTTCCTTCCGGCGCCGCTCGTTCTCCTCCTCGGTGATGTCGCGGATGAGGCAGATGAGGGAATGATATTCGCTGTCGAAGACAATGCTCTGCTCGACGTACTTGTCGTACTCGGCAAGATATATTTTGGAGGTCGGCGCACCTCTGTGGGTCTGCAGCACGTCAAGGAAGGGCTTGGGATCCATAATCCGCACCACCGGCTCTCCGAGAACGTCGGTCGCCAGGCGGATATTCATGATCCGCATCGCCGCGGGATTGATCTTCTGCACCTCCAGCTTATCGTTGAGGACGAGGATGCCGTTCGGGGAATTGTTAACGATATTGTCGGAGAAGCTCTCCGCCTTTTCCTTCAGATAAGGCAGGCACATCGACAGCTCCGCCTTGCCGTGATATACGGCAATCGCCTTTTCGCGGCAGGTGTCGTAGCCGCAGGAGCCGCAGTTCAGCTCGTCCTCCGGTCTGGTCTTGCCCATCTGACGCAGCACCTCGCGGATCTCCGATTCGGAGGGGTCGGGATGACGGCGTTCGATCGGCTCCAGATGCTTGTGAAGAGCGGTTTTATCGGGCTGCTCCGCAGGGAAGTCCTTTTCTCCCGCATAGGAGGAAATGGCAATGTAATTGGAGACGGGGGAGCGATGATACTTCTCCATGACCGGCCCGCCGATGCAGCTTCCGACGCAGGCCGACATCTCGATAAAGCACTTATGAATGTTGCCGGCGACCACGTCGCGCAGCGCCTCGATGCAATTCTCGACTCCGTCGATCTCGATGTAGGTATAATCGGGGAGGCGCTCCTCCATCGTTCTGAGGATCCCGCCCGCCGTCGGGAAGAAGCGTGCGCGGCTGTTTTCGTCGTCGTCCCGCTCCTTTTCGGGGGTAACCCCCTCTTCCTTCATCCACTCGGTCAGCTCCTCGAAGGTCAGCACCGCGTCGGTGAAGCCCCCGTAATAGGCCGCCTCGTCCTTTTTGGCGACGCAGGGTCCGATAAAGACGGTCTGCGCCCCGGGGCGGCGGCTCTTGATATCGCGGCAATGCGCCTGCATCGGGGAGAGGGTGTCGGCAAGATAGGGCAGCGCCGTCGGGAAATATTTCTGGATCAGCAGATTGACCGAATGGCAGCAGGAGGAGATGAGGATATCGCGCTGCTCCTCCCGCAGCATCCGCTGGTATTCATTTTTCACAATGGTCGCGCCGATCGCCGTTTCCTCCGCGTCGGCAAAGCCGAGGGCGGAGAGCGCCTGCTTCATGCTCCCGATTCCGACGCCGTCGTAATTGGCGGCAAAGGAGGGGGCAAGGCTTGCGATCACGGGGACGCCGCTCTGGATCATCACCTTGACCTTTTCGATCTCGCTGGTGATCTCCTTGGCGTTCTGGGGACAGACGACGAAGCACTGACCGCAGAGGATGCACTCGTTTCCGATGATATTGGCCTGATTGCCCGAAAAGCGGATCGCCTTGACGGGGCAATGGCGGATACACTTATAGCAGTTCTTACAGTTCGACTTCTTGAGCCGCAGGCAGTCCGACATGGCAAAAATTCCTTTCCCCGGCAAGCGCCGGAGGTCGTTGACGGCGTGAAGCAGCCCGCTCAGAGCTTACCGAGCGGCGCAAGCACGTTCTCTTTGAAAAAAACCTCAAATCCCGCCGGCGTCACGCCGGTAAAGGTTTTGTCGTCGATCTGGATCGTCACGCCCACCCGATTGCAGTTTCCCGTACAGAAATTCCCCGCAAGGGTGACCTCGTCGTCCAGCCCGTAGGAAGCGACGGCGGCCTTGAACAATTCGACCAGCTCATAGGCCCCCTTGAGACAGCAGGAGCTTCCCACACATATCATGATGATCATCATAGCATTTCGTTCCTGTTCCGGCGCCTCTTCAGCCGCTGAAGGCCGGAAGCACCTTCTCGCGGAAGATCTCCCCGACGGTCTCGGGGCTGACTGACAGCTTTTCGCCGTCCACGGTCACGCAAACTCCGTTGCGGCAGTCTCCCATGCAAAACGTTCCGTTCAGCTCGACCCTGTCCTTCAGTCCGTTCTCGGCAATCAGCCGCTGAAGCTCTTCCACCACCTGGCGCGAGCCCTTCAGATGACAGGAGCTTCCGATGCAGACGGTTATTTTCATTGATCCTTCACATCCTCTCCGGCACTTGCCTCAATCGCCCACTGATAATAAAACTTCTTTCTTTCCGGCGTTCCGCTGATGGAATCGGCGGCCGCCACGATGGGAAACCATCGGCGGATATACTCCCGTTCGATACCGCTTCCGGCGCAGAAGAAGGCCAGATATTTCTCGGCGGCATCCCGATCGCCGTCGCAGAGGAACATCAGATAGGTCTGCGCCGCGTCTGCGGCGGGATCGCCGGCCGAGGCATGGGACCAGTCGAGGATGTAGAGAATTCCCTCCTCGGTGACGGTGATGTTGGAGGGATTGAAATCGCCGTGGCAGAGCGCCGACTGCCGCGGCATGGCGTCGAGGCGGTTATGCAGATCGAAGCGCGCCGTCGCGTCGAGCTTTGCCTCGCAGATCTTACGGTGCAGCTTATCGCGGAGCTTCGGCAGCCCCGGCACGGTTTTCTCCGAAACCGATTTGTGCAGCCCCGCCATGAGCGAAAGGTACTCGTCCTTCCGTTCCGGCTCCTCCTGCATCAGCCTTGCCAGCGTTTTCCCCTTGATATATTCCGAAACGATCGCCCACTTCCCGTCGATCGAGGTCACCTCGATGATGCCGGGGATATGCAGGCCCGTCTCCTCCACCAGCGCCTGATTCAGCGCCTCGTTGAGGATTTCCGCCTTGGTGAAATCGTTGTCGAACAGCTTGATGACCTGCTGTCCGTCCCGGAAGACCGTCTTATTGTTTCTGACTGCAATAATCCTGTCGAGATTCATAAAATCCGTCCTTTCGTATCCTGATACGGGAAGGAAATCCGGCTGTTTTCCGGGGCATTGCCGCCTCCGACCCGATTCCCGTAATCATTATAGCACAACCCTCCGCCGCCGTGATATGCTTAATCGACATAAAGCTATCCCTGTTTCGGCATGGCGGGCGCTTATTCGATATAGAGCCGCTTCGCCTTCACGACCTCGGTGATGAAATCCTTGTCCAGCTCCGACAGCCGGTAGGTTTTTTTATAGATCAGCAGATCGCGGTAGAGCCTGTCGTTGTCCTCGCAGCGGCGCTGCACCAGACGGTACCTGTCAAGCAGCGCGCCGGGAATCGGGGAGACCCACATAAACGTCCCCCGTACCTTGGAGAGCAGATCGAACTGGCTGGCGCGCTCAAAGACGAAGATCCGCCGATCGGTTGTCTCGGACAGCTCCTCCTTCCTTACCGTCGCCATCGAAAGGGAGGGGACGTAGGGATCGGCATGGGCGATCTCGGTATAGACGGACAGATCGGCGCGGAGGATTTTCTCCCGCTGCGCCAGCGGATGCTCGCAGGACATCAGAAGCAGATAGGGGAACTCCGAAATCAGCTCGGAATTCAGCTCCTTTTCCCGGAGCAGCGCGTCGAAATACTGCTCGTAGCCCGTCTGAAAGCGGATAATACCGAGGTTGTAGCCCCCGTCGAGAATATTGCGGATTGCCCGCTGTGCATTGGTTTCCTTATAAAACAGATCGAGTGGAGCGCTCTCGTCCAGACGTGCGGCGAATTCCGAAAAGGCATGGGAGATATAACTGGAGCGGGGCACTGAGACCGAGAAGGTCTTCCGATGCTTTTTCCCCTGCGTATAGACGGCCTCGACCTCGTCGATCTGGCGAAGGATATTTTTGGCATAGGAGAGGAATTCCTCCCCCTCCGGCGTGGTTTTGACGCCCTGGGGCGAGCGGACGAAGATCGTCAGCCCCAGCGATTCCTCCAGATCTCGGATCGCGCGGCTCAGATTCGGCTGACCCATATACAGGTTTTCGGCCGCCTTGCTGATCGAGCGGGTCTTCGCCACCTCAACGGCGTATTTCAGGTAGAGAATATTCATTTCGGCCTCCGATCTCCCGTTTTCTTCGACATTTTCAGCTTCCTCTTTCTATTATAACCGTTTTCCGTCGTTTTTGCAAGAATTCCGCGCAAAAAAAATGCTCCTCCCCGCCGATTGCGGGGAGGAGCGGATATCGGAGCAAGGGGCGGAGATCAGACGCCCTTTTTGGCTCTTTCGATCTTCTCGAGGTCGGAGAAGTTGTGCGTCGGGACATAGCCGGGGATCGGGATCAGCTTCTCATGGATGGCATCGATGATGGCATCGGGATAGGGGAAGAAGGCCTCCTCCAGCTCATGCGCCGGCGTGATCCAGTTGCGGGAGCCGAGCGCGACGGCGGGCGCATCGAGGTAATCGAAGGCAAACTCCTGAATATTGGCCGCCATCTCCTTCATCACCGAACCGCGCTCGCAGGCGTCTCCGACGATGAGAATCCGTCCGGTCTTCTTGACCGACTCGATGACCTTGCTGTAATCAAAGGGAACGATGGAGCGCGCGTCGATGATCTCGGCGGAGATCCCGTACTTCTCCTCCAGCGTCTTGGCCGCCTCCAGCGCACGGTAAAGCACCGCACCGATGGTGAGGATCGTCACATCCTTTCCGGTCTTCTTGACATCGGGATCACCGAGCTTCACCTCGTAGTGACCGGTCGGCACGCCGTCGGGCAGGAATTGCTCTCCGATGCCGTAGATCCGCTGCGATTCGAAGAAGATGACGGGATCCGTGCCGTCGAGTGCGCTGGTCATCAGACCCTTGGCATCGGCGGGGGAGGCCGGGAAGACGACCTTCAGTCCGGGGATGTGGGCGGTAAGCGCCGTCCAGTCCTGCGAATGCTGCGCGCCGTACTTCGAGCCGACCGAGACGCGGAGGATGATCGGCATCTTGAGGATGCCGGCAGACATGGCCTGCCACTTCGCCATCTGGTTGAAAATCTCATCACCCGCGCAGCCGATGAAGTCAGCGTACATCAGTTCGACGATGGCGCGTCCGCCGCACATGGCATAGCCGACGGCAGAGCCGACGATCGCCGATTCCGAGATCGGCGCATTGAAGAACCGATGGTACGGCACGGCCTCGGTCATCTTCTTGTAGACACCGAAGGCGCCGCCCCAGTCGCGGTTGTCCTCGCCGTAGGCGATGAGGGTGGGATCGTCGTAGAACTTATCGATAATCGGCTCGAAGAGGCCGTCGCAGATGTTGTACATCTTCATCTTGGAGACCGGCTTGCCGTTTGCATCGGTGGCCTTTCTGACCTTGCCGGCGATGTCCTTCACGCGGGGGCACTCCTCCTTCGGCATCAGCATCTCGGCCTCTCTTGAGGGATCCATGCTGACGACCTTCTGATTGGAGAACATGATGGAGGCGATCGCGTCGGGATCCTTGTTCAGATCCATTCTGGGGGAGATCTCATCGTTGATGGCGAGCTTCATGATCTCGGTCATCCGATTCGTGATCTGCTCATGCAGCGCATCGAACTCGTCCTCTGCGGCGATCGCGCCGCCGACCAGCTTCTTGCGGAAGGCGACGATGGGATCGGCTGCCTTCCACGCCTCGATCTCCTCCTGCGTGCGGTAGGTGGAGGAGTCGGAAGGGGAGTGACCCGACACGCGGTAGGTCACGACATCGAGCAGCGCGGGGCCCTTGCCCTCCAGCAGAAGCTGCTTCTTTCTCGAAACGGCATCGATGACGGCGAGGGGATCGTAGCCGTTGACACGCTCCGCGTGCATCTGATCGGGGTTGAAGCCCGCGCCGAGGCGCGCCGCCATGTCAAAGCCCATCGTTTCGCCGCGGGTCTGACCGCCCATGCCGTAGTGGTTGTTGAAGATGTTGAAGAGGATCGGCATACCCGCGTCGCTGTAGCGTCCCTCCATGCCCCAGAGCTTGGTGATCTGATCCATCGAGGCGAAGTTGAAGGATTCAAGGACCGGGCCGCGTCCCGTCGCGCCGTCGCCGCAGTTGGAGACGACGATGCCGGGCTTGTGGTTGGCTCTCTTATAGAGCGCCGCGCCGAGCGCGATCGGAGCGGAGGCGCCGACAATGGCGTTGTTCGGCATCAGGCCGAAGGGGATGAAGAAGGCGTGCATCGAGCCGCCGAGGCCGCGGTTGAAGCCGGTGGTACGGGCAAAAATCTCGGCAAGCGCTCCGTAGAGCAGGAAGTTGATCGCCAGCTCCTTGACGTTGCCGCCGGCGTTCATATGCTTCTCGACGACATTCAGCACCGAGCCGTCGAGGAACTCCTTCATAATATCGTAAAGCTCCTGATCCCCGAGCTTATGGATCGAGGAAAGCCCTTTGGCGAGGATTTCGCCGTGGCTTCTGTGAGATCCGAAGGAATAGTCGTTGATATCGAGGCAGTAGGCCTCTCCCACCGCCGACGCCTCCTGTCCGATCGAGAGATGGGCAGGGCCGGGGTTATTGTACTTCACGCCGTTGTACTCGCTCTTGACCTTGACCTCGTTGAGCATGGTTTCAAACTCGCGGATGATCGCCATATCACGGTAAATCCGCATGAAATCGTCCTTGGTATAGAGGGCCTTCTCCTCCTCCAGGGTCTTGTTGTAGCGGCAGACCGGAATATCGGTAAACCGGATCACACCCGATTCAAAGGCTTTCTTGGGATCGACAAATTGACTCTTAGGCATAGTTTTCTATCTCCTTGCTTGAATTTATGGATTCAGATCATGAACATGGCTTCCCGGATCACCTCACCGACGGTGGGGTGCGGGAAGACGAGCTTCTGCACCTGCTCGACACGCATCTCGCGGTCAACCATCATCGCCGCGCCGTAGATGATTTCGGAGGCATAATTCCCGATCATATGGACGCCGAGGATTTTGCGGTGCTCCTTGTCGATAATGAGCTTGACGATGCCGTCTCCCCCCTCGTTCTCGGCAATGTAGCGGCCGCTGTATTTGAGGGTATAGCTTTCGATCTTGGCGTCAAGCCCCTTCGCCCTGACCGTCTCGGAGGTTTCCCCGACCGAGGCGACCTCGGGATTGGTGTAGATGACGGAGGGGATCGAGAGATAATTCATGCGGTCGGGCTTGCCGAGCATATTGTTGACGGCAACCTCTCCCTCGCGGTAGGCGGTATGCGCCAGCATCGATTTTCCGTTGACATCTCCCGCCGCCCAGACGTTGGCGACGTTCGTCTCCATTTTTTCGTTCGTGACGACGGCACCCCGATCGGTCAGCACGCCGATCGAATCAAGGCCGATGCCCTGCGTCATGGCGCGGCGGCCGATCGAAACCAGAACCGCGTCTGCTTTGACGCTCTGCTCCTTACCGTCCAGCTCATATCGGACGCTGTCGCTTCCGACCGCGGTGACCTTCGCGCCGAGGAGGAACTCCACGCCCTTTCTGACGTAATTCTTATAGAGGATCTTTCCGATCTCGCCGTCGGTCGGGCCGGCGATATGATCGAGCATCTCGATCACCGTGACCTTGGAACCGATCGAATTGAAGTAGGACGCCATCTCCAGCCCGATCACGCCTCCGCCGATCACGACGAGCTTTTCGGGCTTCTTTTTGAGATCCAGGATCTCGCGGTTGGTCATGGCGAAGCCGGAGGCGACTGCCTCCCGCAGACCGGGGATCGGAGGAACGGCGGCGGTGGAGCCGGTGCAGATCAGCAGCTTGCTTCCCTTGTACTCCTTATCCCCCGCGCGGACGGTGAAGCCCTCCGCATCCCGTCCGAGGATTTCGCCGTAGGCGTTGACGACCTCGACGCCGGCGCGCTTCATCGTGGCGCCGATGCCGCCGACCAGTGTCTTGACGACCCGTCCCTTGCGGTCGATGACGGCGGCATGATCGAGGGAGGCTCCCTCAAAGCGCACGCCGTACTCCGCGCCGTGCTTGGCGTAATCGTAGATCTTGGCGGAATAGAGCAGCGTCTTGGTCGGCACGCAGCCCTCGTTAAGGCAGACGCCGCCCAGCGCCCTGCCCTCGATCAGAAGGGTCTTCAACCCTCCGTGTGCGGCACGCTCCGCCGCATTGTAGCCGGCGGGTCCGCCTCCGAGAATGATCAGATCATACATGGTATTCACCGTAGCCTTTCGTTATTTTGCAAGCAGCATATTGAATTCGGTCAGATTATCGCACAGCGCCTTGAGGAATCTCGCCGCCGGCGCGCCGTCCAGTGCGCGGTGATCGAAGGTGAGGGAAAGCCCCATCGCCGGGTAGGTGCTGCCGTCGGCCTTCAGGCGGTAGGTCACGCAGCCCACGCCGAGGATTCCGGTCTGCGGAGGATTGATGACCGGCGTGAAGCTCTCGATGCCCATTGAGCCGAGGTTGGTGACGGTAAAGGTAGCGCCCTTCAGCTTGTCGGGAGAGATCTGCCCCTTCTGTGCGGCAGCGATCACCGTCCTGGCCTCCCCCGCCAGATCGTTCAGCGACAGTTTGTCCGCCCCGAAGACGGTGGGGACGAGCAGGCCGCGGTCGGTATCGACGGCGACGCCGAGGTTGACGGTATCAAAATACCGGATCATATCGCGGTCACCGAGATAATGGGCGTTGAGATCGCGGAAGAGCGGCAGGGTTCTCGCCACGCCGTAGAGGATGATATCGTTGAGGGTAATGTTGTTCATCCCGAGCTTTTCCGCATTCGCCTTCAGCAGAGCGCGGTACGCCAGCATCTGAGTCGCGTCAAAGGAGGAATGGAGGGTGAGCTGCGCCATCTCGGCAAGCGAAGCGTGCATCGATCTGGCAATGACCTTTCTGACATTGGAGAGCTTGACGTCGGTGAAGCCGTCGGTCGGGGCGGCGGGAGCCGCCGCAGCGGCAGCCGCGGCAGGAGCAGCCTCGGCAGTCTTCTCAGTCTGCGCGGCCTTGTCGGCGTTGGTCCAACCCCGGTCAAGCAGCAGATTGACGTCCCGCTCGATAATCCGTCCGTTCGGTCCGGTGGGGACGGCGCGGGAGAGATCGGCGTCGGTACGCTCCGCTAAATGTCTGGCTCTGGGGGAGATCTTCAGTCTTCCGTCGGCGGAAGCGCTTCCCGTCGCCTCGGCTTCCCTTACGGGAGCGGCGGACGCGGCGGCATCCCCGGATGCTTGATCGGCCGGTTCGGAGGCGGTCTGCGCCTCGGCCTCCCCGTCCTTCGGAATCAGGGAAGAGATATCCTCCCCCTCGTTTCCGATGACGCAGACGGGACGCAGGCACTCAACGTCGTCTCCCTCCTCGGCAAAGACGGCCAGCAGCGTTCCCTCGGTCTCGGAAAGCTCGTCAAACGATGATTTGTCGGTCTCGTAGGAGAACAGCACGTCCTTCACTGCGACCTTGTCCCCGACTTTTTTCTTCCATTCGGTGATCACGCAGCTTTCGACGCTCTGTCCCTGACGGGGCATAATAACAACCTGTGCCATGAAAGTTCCTCCTTGAAAATGCAACAGAATCGGTAAATGGTTTCTATATAAAACGCCCTGCGGCGGTTTATGCAATCAGAACCGAAATCCCGGCGCGCGCGGCGCGTTCCGCGATATCGTAAGGCAGCTCCTCGTCCGAAATGATGCAGTCGACATCCTCCAGCGAGCAGAAGGTATAGGGCAGGCACTTGTTGAGCTTGGAGGCATCCATCAGCAAAACGACCTTCCGCGCCTTCTGCACCACCAGCTTCTTCAGCTCGCACTCGATGTAGTTGCCGCAGGTCAGCCCGTCCTTGGCAGACACGCCGGAGGGGACGATGAAGGCGAGGTCGATATTGATGCTCTCGATGAAGGTGATCGCCTGATTGCCCGAGACGGTGATGTTGTCGCGGTTGATCATGCCGCCGACGATATTGACGATCGGCAGATCCTTTTTCATCAGCTCGATCGCGACGTTCAGGCCGGTCGTCGTCACCGTAACGCGCTCGTCGGGGAGCATCTCCGCCAGCCGGAGCACGGTCGTGCCGGAATCGAGAAAGATCGAGCGCCCCGTCTCAAGCAGGGTCAGCGCCCGACGGGCGATCTTCTCCTTGGCGCCGGCGTTTTCGTGGAGGCGGAGATTGAAGGCGTCCTCCACCGAGGTGGTGATGAACTTCATCGACCGCGCGCCGCCGCGCACCTTGATCGCCTCCCCCTGCTTCTCGAAATATTCGATATCGCGGCGGAGCGTCATGCTCGACACATCGGGGAACATGGCTTCCAGGTCGTGCAGGGAAATAAACGGTTTGGTCTGTAAAAGCTCTCGTATTTCGTTTCTTCTCGGGGAACTCATGTTCTTCCGTCCTTTCTTCCTTCATCGCGCCGAAAAGCGGCGGCAATGTTTATTTTAACAAAATCAATGTCATTATATCACACAATATAACACTTGTCAATTGAAAACGCAAAAAGAAAAATGTAAATTTTATATATCCTTCTGCCTCTCCCCAACGGCGCGGCGAGAAATAAAAATGCCGCCATGCGGCGGCACGCCTCCGGGCGGAGGTTTGGCGGACGGGGAGCAGGAATTGCGAGGGGTGCCTCGTGGGCGGAAGCTTTCGGAAATGTGACTCGGTGAGTATGTTTTGCAAACCGACGCGCTGCGGACACCCGCCATGCAGCAGCACGCCTCCGGGCGGAGGTTTGTCGGACGGAGAGCAGGAATTGCGGGAATGCGTCCGCATTTCTGTTTTGTACCTTGGCGGGCTGCTGTCTCAGGAGCGCGCCGTCCCAAACGCAAAACGGGAAGCCGCATACAGCTTCCCGATCGCTGACGATTCCATTTCGCTCATCTCCCGGACGTTCCGCTTCAGCCCCTTCCGCGCGGCCTGTTCCTCAAAGTCCCGACAGATACAGCACCGCCAGGATCAAAAGCGCCTCGCGGCTGCCGTCCTCCCCGCCCGCGCCGTCCCGGAACAGCAGGAACAGCAGCCCGAGAAGCAGCAGATCGTCGCTCTTCAGATGCTCGGGGTCAAGAAGTCCGTGCCCGCCGTTCGACGACGTCTGCTCCGCGTCTCCGACTCCTCCGCCCTCCCCGAAGGGAGGCCGGAAATCAGGCGGACCGCCTTTCTTCTCCCGCCCTCTTCCGGACGCTCTTCCGCCGGCACTCCCCGCCGATTCCTCCGGGCGCGAGGGGCTTCCCTCCCCGGATTTTCTCCCGGCAGCGAGATCTTCCGTCTCTGCCTCCCCGGGCGCGCCTTCGGCGGGATTTCTGCCTTCTGCGCCCCCACGCAGCCCCCGCCTCCTTCGCTCCGCCGGCGGGAGGCTCCGCTCCTCCCGTCCGGTCGTCTGCTCCTCCCTCATCGTCTCCGGCTGCCGGATCACAAGCGCCGTTCCGCCGTAATCGGGAGGAAGAGGGGTTCTGACGCCGGCTCTGTGATTGCCGTAGCTTCTTGTATACATGGCTCTTGACCCTTCCTTTCGCAGTTAATGCTTCAGCAGACGGTTCAGATCGGACAGCCCGCCGAAATCCGCGAGCCGACTCAGATCCGCCAGCCGCAGCATCCGCAGGATTCTGACCAGATTGTCGGCGGTCTGCCGCCGCTCCTCCGACAGATACGGACGGAGCGCCGTAATCAGCGCGATCCGTTCGTCGTTTCCGGGGCGGCGTTTCCCCTGTCCCCCTGTCGGAACGGGGCTGCGCTGCCGATCGTTCGCCGCGTTGCTCCCGACCTCTGCGTCGGTCTGTGTCGCCCCAGAGGCGCTCCCCTCTGCAGCGGCATCCTCCTCTTCTCCGGACGCGCTCCCCGCGCTCTTCCCCATCAGGCTTTCCGCCGCCCCCATCAGTTTCCGCATCGTCTCGGGGTCATTCAGCACCCCCTGCAGCATCTCCGATATGTTGCCCTCCAATCCGATTCCCTCCTTCGCCGTCAGAGTCGGAGCTTCCGCGCGATTTCGTCCCGCTGCTCCGGCGAGATCTTCCCGATCTGCCGCCGCAGCTCGTTCTCATTCGAGGTCATGATCTTCTTGCGGATCAGCTTCGCATTGTTGAGCGCCCGCCGCTTCTGCTGCGGGGTCGCGCCGAGCGCGTCGGCCACCTCCGCTATCGCCGCCCGAAGCTGCTCCTCGTCAAGCCCTCTGATCTTTTCGATGGTCTCCTTGTTTATTTCCATATCGTCAACCCTTTCCTGCGGAGACGTCGCCGTCCCCGCCCGATACCGATAAATTTACATATTAGTATGGTAATCAGTATTATTCTATGCTATAATGGAGGAAACGTTACCCCTTGTCAGACGGAAGAAAGGAACACCCTCCATGGATATCATCGTTTTTTCGGACTCGCACGGCAACACCGATCGCATGGCCCGGCTCATCGATCTCAGCGGTGCCGACATTGTCCTTCACCTCGGTGACGGGGCGGAGGATTTTGAGAAGCTGGCGCTCCGCGACCGCAGACGGCGCCTCTATATCGGCGTGCGGGGCAACTGCGACCGCTTTTCCCGGGATCTGCCGGAGATCCGGGAGTTCGAGCGGGAGGGCGTCCGTTTCCTGCTTCTGCACGGGCACACCCATCACGTCAAGCACGGCACCGGGGAGCTGGAGCGCTGCGCCCGCGAGCGGGGCGCCGATATCGTCCTGTACGGTCACACCCACACCCCCGACGATCGCTTTCTGCCCGGCGGGGAGGGGGAAAAGCCGCTCCGCATCCTCAATCCCGGCAGCATTGGCTCTCCCTTCCGACCCTCTTTTGCCACCATCACGCTGCGGGAGGGGCAGCTTCTGACAAACTGCGCCTCTGCCGAAGGGAGATGAAATCATGACCTATCTCTGCCTCCGCCGCCGCGCCACCGCCCAGGTGCTTTGCGTGCTGCTCTTCCTGCTCACCCTGCTCTTCGGGATCCTCTCCTCCCTCAACATCGGCTGGCGAGGGATCTGGCAGCTTCTCATGCTCGCCTCTCTGGTCGCCGTCATCCAGATCTCCCAGCGCTATCTGCTGTCGGGCTATGAATACATCCTCGACCCCGCCGACGAGATCCTTCTCAGAAACCGTCTGACCATCGTGCGCACGCAGGGCAAAAAGCGCTTTGCCGTCATCACGCTGAATCTGAAGAATCTGACCGCCGTCATCCCGCCGATCGGGACCGGGGCGCTGACGGAGGAATACGGGAAGATATCCGCCCGCATGAACTTCTGTCCCGATATGTTCCCCTCCGAATCGGTTTTGCTGCTCTTCACGGTCGACGACGAGCTGTCGGTCATCAAGCTCCAGTGCGGGGAAGATTTTGCCGAAGAGCTGCGACGGCGGGCGGGCGTCTGAGAATCCCGCCGAAGAATATTGAAAAAACTCTTGTAAACCACCTGTCGTTTATGGTATACTGATGGGAGATTCCCGTTTCGACACCGACAAGGCCTCCTCCGAGGCGAAAGGACAGAACCATGAAAATAACCAAAGCCGTGATCCCCGCCGCCGGACTGGGCACGAGAATGCTTCCCATCGCAAGATCCGTGCCGAAGGAGGCGCTTCCGATCGTCGATCGCCCCGCCGTGTCCTATCTGGTGGAGGAGGCTGCCGCCTCCGGCATCACCGATATTCTGATCATCACGGGGCGGAACAAGGGTGTGATCGAGGATTATTTCGATTATTCCCCCGAATACGAGGACAAGCTCCGCGCCGACGGGAAGGAAGCGCGGATAGAGGAGCTGCGGCGGATTGCCGACATCGCCAACATCACCTTTCTGCGCCAGCATGAGGCCAAGGGGCTGGGACACGCCATTGCCAAGGCACGCCCCTTCACGGGAGATCAGCCGTTTGCCGTCCTCTACGGCGACGATATCATCTTCTCGGAAACGCCCGTCTGCGCCCAGCTCATCGCCGCCTACGAGGAATACGGGCGGCCGGTCGCCGGCATCAAGGAGGTGCCGCCCGAGCTGGTCTGCCGCTACTGCACGATGGGCATGGAGCGGCTGGAAGGAAACCGCTACCGCATCTACGATATGATCGAAAAGCCGCGGCCGGAGCAGATCATGACCAATTATTCGATCCTCGGCCGCGTCCTGCTCACACCGGAAATCTATGACGTTCTGGCGGAGACAAAGCCCGGCGCGGGCGGCGAGCTTCAGCTTACCGACGCCATGAAGGTGATCTGCCGGCGGGAGGGCATGACGGGGGTCGATTTCGAGGGAAAGCGCTACGATATGGGCTCCAAACTCGGCTTTTTGACCGCCAATGTCGAACGGGCGGTACATCATCCCGAAATCGGGGCGGAATTTACCGCCTATCTGAAGGAATTCGTCAAAACACTGTAACCGAAGGAGCTTTTCTGTATGGAGAGAGTTTCAAAGATCAACTACTATCTGGATATTGCGCAGACGGTGGCAAAGCGAAGCACCTGTCTCCGCAAGCACTACGGCGCGATCATCGTCAAGGACGACTGCATTGTCTCAACCGGCTACAACGGCGCGCCGCGGGGTCGGAAGAACTGCTCCGACCTGATGTACTGTATGCGCGACAAGCTGAATATCCCCCGCGGGGAGCGCTATGAGATGTGCCGCGCGATCCATGCCGAGGCAAACGCCATTATTTCCGCCTCCCGCGAGGAGATGATCGGCTCGACCCTCTATATGGCGTCGGTCGATCCGAAGACGGGGGAATTGATCCCCGACACGACAAGCTGCCCGATGTGCAAGCGGCAGGTCATCAATGCCGGCATCGAAAAGGTGATCGTCCGCGACACTCCCGACCGCTATCGCATCATTGAGGTGGCCGATTGGGTCACCGACGACGACAGCCTGAGCGGGCAGTTCGGCTACTGAGAGGCGCCCCTTGAGTAAGAGAATTCCCGATAAGAAGCTGCTGGAGGCCCGCAAGGCCGCCGCAAAGCAGCAGAAAAAACAAAAACGCAGCATCATCCTCCTCATTTCCGCCCTCTGCGTCCTTGCCGTTCTTGCGGTCACCATCCTCTCCTCCCTGCCGCACTATGTCAAGATTGAGGCAGTGGACGGTAAATATGTCGATACCGAGACCGGCATCACCTATCTTGCCGCACCGCAGAATTATGAGCCCGTCTCCTACACCCAAAAGGCATACGGAAAGCTCGACGGCAACTATGTCTATCCCATCACCGGCATGAACACCTCCGATTGGCTGGCGGAGGATTACTACGGCATCCTCGCCGTCTACTACAACGAAAAGCTCACTCTTCCCGCGCTGGAGGATTTCTCCCCCGTCCGCATCCAGGTCTGCCGCGATCAGGCCTCGGCGGTCGTCCGTGTCGCAGACATCTCCGACCGGGATGACGTGCTGCATATCGTCGACGCGCTGCTCTGCGGAGAGGAGACCGAGCAGGCCGATTCCGGCACCGTCGTCTATACCCTCCGCATTTCCTCCTCCCAATACACCTGGCTCTATTATAACGTCGCCTATGTGGTCACGCCGGAGGGCAGCTATTATTACGACCGCGGGACCGGACGCCGCGTCAAGGCAGACGGGCTCGTCGATTCCTATCTGAACGGAAGCGACACCGAAGCCGACAACACCGATTCCCCCGACGATTCCCGGCCTCCCGCAGCCGATAGCTCGGCAAATTCCGATCCTGCAGCCGGCAGCTCCGCAAATTCCGATCCGGCAGCCACCGAACCCGCGCCGCCGTCAGGAAAGGAACTGGAATGACCGGCCCCGCCGGCAGTCTTCCGGGGGACGGGATCATCGTCCTTCCCCTGACCGCCCCGCAGGACGCGCAGCATTCCCCTGTTCCCGCAGAAGCCGCCGACAGGCTGGCAGCGGAGATCGGGAGGCTGGAGGCGCTCTGCTTTTCGGAGCCCTGGAGCGAAGCCTCCCTCGCCGCCTCGCTGGAGCAGCCGCCGTATACCTGGTATGCGGCGATCGATCCGTCGGAGGGAGCGCTTCTCGGCTATGCGGGGCTCTATACCGTCCGGGACGAGGCGGATATCACGCGGATCGCGGTGCTGCCGCAGTTCCGCCGCCGCGGGATCGGCTCTCTGCTGCTGAAGGAGCTGATCGGGTATGCCGCCCGCCGCGGCATCGTCCGCCTGCAGCTGGAGGTGCGGGAGTCGAATGCCGCCGCACGCCTTCTGTACGAGCGCTTCGGCTTCGTCACCGACGGCATCCGGAAGCGCTACTACCGTCATCCGACCGAGGACGCCGTCCTGATGAGTCGGGATCTGACGGAAGCCGTCGGAAAGGAGAACTGATTTTGTATATCCTGTCCATCGAAAGCTCCTGCGACGAGACCTCCGCCGCCGTTGTCAGCATGGGAGAGGAGCGAAAAATCCTCTCGAATGTCGTGGCCTCCCAGATCGAGCTGCACGCCCTCTACGGCGGGGTCGTCCCCGAGATTGCGGGGCGGGCGCATATCGAGGCGATCAGCCGCATCACCTATGAGGCGCTGGAGCAGGCGGAACTGCCGCTGAACGCCGTCGACGCCGTCGCCGTCACCAACCGGCCCGGCCTGATCGGCGCGCTTCTGGTCGGCGTCAGCTTTGCCAAATCCCTCGCCGTCTCAAACGGCCTCCCCCTCGTCCCCGTTCACCATATCCGCGGTCATATCGCCGCCAATTATCTCGCCCACCCGACCCTTGAGCCTCCCTTCCTTGCGCTGGTGGTGTCGGGCGGACACACCTCGCTGATCGAGGTCTCCTCTTATACCGACTTCAGAACCGTCGGACGGACGCGGGACGACGCGATGGGAGAGGCGTTTGACAAGGTGGCGCGGGTGATGGGCATTCCCTATCCCGGCGGTGCGGTCATGGATCGCCTCGCTTCAGAGGGAGACCCTCACGCCCTGCTCTTCCCCTCCGCCGCCATTGCCGACGGCAGCCTTGATTTTTCCTTCAGCGGGCTGAAAACCCATGTGATCAATGTTCTGCATACCCTCCGGCAGCGGGGGGAGCCGATCCCCAAGGCCGACGTCGCCGCCTCCTTTACCGAAACGGTCATCTCCTCCGTCATCCGGAAGTTGGAGCTTGCCCTGGAAGCGGGGCGCTGTCCGGCTCTGGTACTGGCGGGAGGCGTTTCGGCAAACTCCCATCTGCGAAGGGCGCTCACCGGGTTTGCGGAAAAAAAGGGGATCCCCTTCTGCTGCCCGCCCCTTCCCCTCTGCGGGGACAATGCCGCCATGATCGGTGCGCAGGGCTACTACGAGCTGCTGGCCGGTCACACCGCCGGCGCGGATCTCAATGCCTTTGCCTCCGCCGAATGACCCTGCGGAAGCCGACGCTTCCCCTCCGGGGCTGCGCCGACCGACGCGATTCCGCCCTCCAAGCCCGCCGGGTTTTCCACAGGCAGTTATCCACACCTGTGGATAACTCTGCCCCACCTTCGACTAAATCCCCTATTATCGACGTTTTTATCCCCTGTCCGCTGTGGAAAACCCTGTGGATACTGTGGATAATTCCCCCCAATGAATTCATATCGGCACCTGCCGCCAAGCGCGGAAAATCCAATCAGCCGAGGAAAAGGAACTACTATGACAGGAAACTACGAAACCCAGATCAAAGCCGCCCTGACCAAATATGAGGCACTGCTCCGCTCCCAGCTGGAGCGCGTCGAGACGATCAATGCGGCGGGAGAAGCCGTCGATTATACCAAGCTCGACAAAATCGTCATCGGCGTCTGCGGCGGCGACGGAATCGGCCCGATCATCACCGAGGCCTCCGCCAAGGTGCTGAAGGCGCTGCTCCGCGACGACGTCAACCGCGGCCGCATCGTCTTCCGTCAGATCGACGGGCTGACCATCGAGAACCGCGTCGCCCATATGCAGGCCATCCCCGACGACGTGATGGAGGAGCTTTACGCCTGTGACGTCATCCTGAAAGGACCGACCACCACCCCCCGCGCCGGCGATCCCTGGCCGAACATCGAGTCCGCCAATGTCGCCATGCGGAAAAAGCTCGACCTCTTTGCCAATGTCCGCCCCGTCAAGGTGCCGGACAAGGGAATCGACTGGACCTTCTTCCGTGAGAACACCGAGGGCAGCTACGCCGTCGGCAGCCAGGGCGTCAACGTCACCGACGATCTCGCCCTCGACTTCTGCGTCACCACCACCGAGGGCTGCAACCGCATCGCCCGCCTCGCCTACGAATACGCAAGAAAAAACGGCAAGGATCGCGTCTCGATCGTCACGAAGGCCAACATCGTCAAGACCACCGACGGCAAATTCCTCCGTATCTGCGAGGAGATCGGAAAGGAATACCCCGAGATCCACACCGACAACTGGTTCATCGATATCATGACCGCCAAGCTCATCGACGAAAAGCGCCGCACCGACTTCAAGGTCTTCATCCTCCCGAACCTCTACGGCGACATCATCACCGACGAGGCGGCGGAGTTCCAGGGCGGCGTCGGCACGGCAGGCTCTGCCAATATCGGCAAGAAATACGCCATGTTCGAGGCCATCCACGGTTCGGCGCCGAGAATGATCGCGGAGGGACGCGGCTGCTACGCCGATCCCTGCTCGATGCTCCGCGCCTCGGTCATGCTCCTCTCGCACATCGGCTATCAGGCGGAATCCGACCGTCTCGCCCGCGCCCTTGACATCTGTATGTTCGAGGAAAAGAAGCTCGTCATCACCGGTCGCAATACCGGCGCGACCTGCGAGCAGTTCACCGATTACGTCACCGAAACGCTGGAATCGCTCTGAATCGATCCAAATCCCACCGAAGTCCTTCCGCGGAGCGGGCGCGCCCCATGCCGTCCGCTCCGCGGAAAATACGAAACCGCAGAGGCGCATATGGCTACGACACATCACAATTCCATCCCGGCAAGCAGCGCGCGCCGTCTGCCGAGATACTTCCGATACCTGCGGGAGCTGCTGATCAACGGCGTGCTGAAGGTCAGCTCCGACGAGCTGGCAGCCCGGCTCGGCATCACCCCATCCCGGGTACGCTCCGATCTCAGCCGCTTCACCGGATCGGGGCATCAGGGCTACGGATACAGCGTTAAGCTCCTTTACACCGAGATCAGCCGCGCCCTCGGCGTCGGGGACGGAATGTCCGCCGTCATCATCGGCGGCGACCCCGCCTTCATCGACCGTCTGGCCGAGTTGTTTGAGGGACGGGGCGTCACGGTGACCGCCGCCTTCGTGCAGAAGGAGCTGATCGGAAGCGGGGAGCCGCCTCGCCGGATCCCGCGCCATGCCTTTGACCGGCTGCGGGAGGTGCTGTCCTCCTCCCCCGCCGAGATCGCGGTGCTGGCGGAGCTGCCCCCCGGAATTCCGCCGTCTCTGCTTGAGGAGCTGGGAGTCCGGGGCATCTGGAATCAGACCCAAACCGACATTTCGGCCTCGATCCCGGTCATCAACCTGCCGGTCGGGGATATCATCCTGCATCTCTGCTATGAGATCCGGAACAACACGGCGGAGGAACGCCATGAGCTATAAAATCCAATACGGAAACGAAGTCGTCTGTCTGCCCGCCGCTGCCCTTGAGAGCTGCGGGGAGCTGCTGCAGCTCCGCCTGCTGATGCTCCTCTCCCTCGACAGGAGCATGGCGTCGGCGGAGCATACCGTGCTGGCGGAGCGACTGGGCTGCACGGAGGAGGAGCTGTCCGATACCGTCGCCGCGCTGCGGGCCGTCCGCCTGCTTGCGCCGGAGCAGAGGCTTGCCCCCTCCGCCCAGACAAAAAACCTCGCAGGCGAGGAGATCGCTGCCGTCGTCGAAAAAGAACAGGGCTTCCGGCAGCTCCTTGACGAATGCCAGAACATCTGCGGCAAAATCTTCACCCCGACCGATATCTCCAAGATCATCTCGATTCGGACCGAGCTTGGCTTTGACGGGGAAACGATCCTGCTTCTGTTTTTCTACTGCTCCGAGAAGCTCGACGCTGTGGGACGCAAGGTATCGGTCAGCTATGTCGAGAAGACCGCCTATTCCCTCTATCACCGGGGAGTTCGCGATCTGACGGGGCTTCAGAACTACATCAAGCGCACCGAGGAGGAGAACAGCCTTGCCTTCCGCCTCCGCCGCCTCTTCGGAATCGGAGACCGCAGCTTTACCAAGAAGGAAAAGCGCTTCTTCGATAAATGGAGCGGAGAATGGCAAACGCCATATGAGCTGATCGAATATGCCTACAACATCACCGTCGATTCCACCGGCAAGCCCTCCCTCGAATATATGTCCACCATCCTGTCGGGCTGGCACGACAAGCAGATTCAGACGGTCGCAGAGGCGGAAAAATCCACCGAGGAGCATCGCCGCTCCTCCGGCTTCCGCGAGAGGCCGGCAGAAAAATCTGCCTCCGCCTCCCCCTCCAGCTTCAATACCGAGGAGTTTTTCGAGAAGGCGCTGCAGCGAAGCTACGCCATGATGAACGAAGAAAACCGAACGAGAAAGAAGGACGAGCATGGGATTTAACCGTGAAAATTACCGTCGGATCAAGCGGGAATACGACGGCAAGAATCTCCGCGCCAAGGAGGACGCCGAGCGCCGCCGCGAGGAGCTTCACCGCCGCCTCCCCGAAATCCGCGATCTCGACGATCGCCTCTCTCAGACGGGGCTGAGCATTCTGGCCGCCGCCTCCCGTCTTAACGGCGAGGCGCTGGAACGGGAGATTTCCCGTCTGAAGGAGGAAAACGAGGCGCTTTTGCAGAAGCGCGCTGCGCTGCTGACCCGTCATGGGCTGCCCGCCAATTATTCCGACGTGAAATACGAGTGCGCCGCCTGCTCCGACACCGGCTTTATCGGAATCGGAATGTGCCGCTGCATGAGGGAGCGCCTGATCTTTGCCGGCTATGAAAGCTCCGGGATCGGCAGCCTCATTGCCTCCAGAACCTTCGACAACTTCGATCCCGGCCGTCAGCCCGATCCGTCGGTACGGGAGGGGCTTGAGAGGATCTTCCGCTTCTGTCAGCGCTATGCCGACGGCTTCCGGGAAACCGGCAGCGCCAATCTGCTCCTCATCGGGGCGACGGGACTGGGCAAAACCCATCTTTCAGCCGCGGTGGCGGGACGGGTGATCGACCGCGGCTTCGACGTTGTCTGCGAGACGGCGCAGAATTTCTTCTCGGACTTTGAAAACCGCCGCTTCAACCGCCCCTACGGGGGATATGAGCGCGAGGAGGACGAGACCGACCGCTATACCGACTGCGATCTGCTGATCCTCGACGACCTCGGCACCGAGCTGACCAACCAATTCACCGTCAGCTGTCTCTACAATATCCTCAACACCCGCCTCAACCGCGGACGGGCGATGATGATCAATACCAATCTGACCCGCGAAGAGCTGCATCGGCGCTACGCCGACCGGATCACCTCCCGCCTCTTCGGGGAATTCGCGCCGCTGATGTTCCGCGGCACCGATATGAGACAGCTCATGCTGGGCTGACCCCCCTCCGCTGTCCGTCCGATCCAAAGAAAAGGAGCTTTCCATGAAAATAGCCATTATCACCGGTGCCTCTTCGGGGCTGGGAGAACAATATCTCCGACACATCGTCAGACTCTATCCCGACGTCAAGGCCGTCTGGGCGATCGCAAGACGGCAGGAGCGCCTTCAGGCGCTGGCGGAGGAGTGCGGCGAGGGACGGGTCGTTCCCTTCCCGCTCGATCTGATCTCCTACGACAGCTACGACGCGCTGAAGCAGCGTCTGGAAGCAGAACGGCCGGAGGTCGCCATTCTGATCAACAACGCCGGCTACGGCACGCTCGGAAATTTCGATGAGATGGAGCTGCTCTCGCAGGCACGGATGGTCGATCTGAACAACCGCGCCCTGACCGCCGTCACCTCCGCCGTCCTGCCCTATATGTCAAAGGGCAGCTTTATCATCAACGTCTGCTCCATCGCCGCCTTCGCCCCCAACCCCCGCATGACCGTCTACTGCTCCAGCAAGGCCTATGTCTACAGTTTCTCCAAGTCACTTCGCTTCGAGCTTAAGAACCGCGGGATCAATGTTCTCGTTGTCTGCCCCGGCCCGATGGATACCGAGTTTCTCCCCGTCGCGGGGATCGGGAAGGGCAGCTCCCACACCTTCGATACCCTCCCCCGCTGCAACCCCGTCACGGTGGCGGAGCGCTCCCTCAAACGGGCGGCGGCAGGCAAGGGGAAATATACCCCCCGCTTCTTCTATAAGCTCTATCACCTCCTCTCCAACCTTCTGCCCCACGCTCTTGTCATGCATATGAGCAAAACATGACCCGGGCTGTCGGGAAAAAAACTTGCCGAAACGGTTGACAACAAACGAAAAATAGTATAGAATAATGGTGAAGAGTACCGGAAAGGAATGATCTATATTATGGCCGATGAACTTTTTAATGAGGAAGTGTTCACCCTTACCGACGAGGAAGGCAACGAGAAGCAATTCGAGCTGCTCGGAAGCCAGGAAATCGACGGGAACACCTATCTTGCGCTCGTTCCGATCGAGGACAACGAGAGCGACGAATACGTCATCCTGAAGGTCGAAGAGGACGAGGAGGGCGAGGAGATGCTGGTCACCATCGACGATGATGACGAGTTCAACCGCGTCGCCGACTTCTTTGACGACGAGCTCTTCGGAGAGATCGATTACGACGAGACCGGAGAGGAAGAATAAAACAACCTGCCGATCGACATAATTCCTGCTTAGTTCGCCACGGACAGACCGTTAAAACCTACAAGAGATCAATGGAGTCCGGCCTTCGCGCTCAGGGTATGCAGACCTCCCTCCGACGCCTCTTTACGACGCGCCGGCAAGGACGTTGGGAGCACAAGCGACGCGAGAGGACACCAACCTGCTGTCAGCGGGTTTCTCAATGGTCTGTCTGAGCGGCTCGGCGGGATTTTTTTCTTTGCCCCGCCGTTTTGATGTGAACTTGTGAATATTTCCGCTTTTCACACGGTGCTCTCCCGCCATGCTGTGAATCGGCAGGAAATATCACAGAACAAAGGGGCGAATGTGTTAATAAAACGTGAATATTTGCCTTCGGACGCAGGAGTTTAGCGAAATCATTTGACAAACGCCACAAAAACGATTACAATAGATGAGGAAACGGTATCGTCGGGATGTTGCGGGATCGGTCTTCTCGCCCGGCTCCGGCTATCATACCCTGATAATATAAATCCACCATCACGGTCAGGAGGAAACAACGCAAATGGAACAGGAAAAAATCAAGGAACTCAGCCTGAAGTCCGCAGAGATCAAGCTCGGCGCGCTTGAGGCTGTTTACAGCGCCTCATCGGGACATCCCGGCGGTTCTCTCTCGATTTCGGATATTCTCGCCTACCTCTATTTTGAGGAGCTGCGCGTCGACGTCAAGAACCCCCGCTGGGAGGATCGGGATCGCCTCGTGCTTTCCAAGGGTCACACCTCCCCCGGTCTCTACGCCGCTCTCGCCGCTAAAGGCTTCATCCCGAAGGAGGATCTGAAGACCTTCCGCCAGGCCGACAGCTACCTGCAGGGTCACCCCGACATGAAGCACACCCCCGGCGTCGACATGACCTCCGGCTCGCTCGGACTCGGCATCTCCGCCGCCTGCGGTATGGCGCTGTCCGGCAAAATCAACCGGAAGGACTACCGCGTGTACGCAATCCTCGGAGACGGGGAATGCGAGGAGGGGCAGGTCTGGGAGGCGGCGATGTTCGCCGCACACAAGAAGCTCGACAATCTCTGCATCTTTGTCGACTTCAACGGCCTGCAGATCGACGGTCGGGTGACCGAGGTCGTCGATCCCACCCCGCTCGACAAAAAATTCGAGGCCTTCCGCTGGAACGTGATCGTCATCAACGGACATGATTTCAACGAGATAGACGCTGCCGTCAAGGCGGCCAAGGCCTGCAAGGACAAGCCCACCGCCATCATTTGCCATACCGTCAAGGGCAAGGGCGTTTCCTTCATGGAAAACAACGTCAAATGGCACGGCTCCGCGCCCAATCAGGAGCAGTATGAGCAGGCTGTCGCGGAAATCAACGCTACGATCGAGTCTTTATAATCGGGGGATCATGAAAATGGCAGAAAAAATTGCAACCAGAGAAGCATACGGCGACGCGCTGGTCGAATTCGGCGCGAAATACGAGAAGCTGGTCGTCCTTGACGCCGATCTTGCCGAGGCGACCAAAACAGGAAAATTCAAGAAGGCCTATCCCGACAGATTCTTTGACTGCGGGATCGCGGAGGGAAACATGGTGGCGGTCGCCGCGGGTCTTGCCACGACCGGCATGATCCCCTTTGCCAGCTCCTTTGCCATGTTCACGGCGGGACGTGCCTTCGAGCAGATCCGCAATGCGATCGGCTATCCGCACCTCAACGTCAAAATCGGAGCGACCCACGCCGGCATCACCGTCGGAGAGGACGGCGCGACCCATCAGTGCCTGGAGGATCTCGGCACGATGCGCACCATCCCCGGAATGACGATCCTCAACCCCGCCGACGCCGTCGAGGCCAGAGCCGCTGTGGAAGCCGCTATCCTCATGGAGGGGCCCTGCTATCTCCGCTTCGGCCGTCTGGCCGTACCGGTCATCTATGACAAGAGCAGCTACACTCTCACCGTCGGAAAGGGTGTCGTCATGTCGGAGGGCAAGGACGTCACCATCGTCGCCACCGGCATCATGGTCGCCATGGCGCTTGAGGCGAAGGAATTGCTCAAGGCGGAGGGCATTGACGCCGCCGTCCTCAACATCCACACCATCAAGCCGCTCGACAAAGAGCTGATTCTGAAGGCCGCCGCCGAAACCGGCGCGCTGGTCACCGCCGAGGAGCATAACGTGATCGGAGGGCTGGGCTCTGCGGTCGCGGAAGCCGTCTCGGAGGCCTGCCCCGTTCCGGTTCTCCGCGTCGGGGTGGAGGACACCTTCGGCTGCTCCGGCAAGGTTCCCGCCCTGCTTGAGAAGTACGGTCTGACCCCCGCGCACATCGCCGCCAAGGCCAAGGCCGCCGCCGCACTGAAGAAGTAAGCACTTCCCGCGCTCGGATTGCCGCCTGAAACGACGGAGCGCGCCCGAACAGGGGCGCGCTCCCTTAACAAATCACGCATGACAGTATGGTCGGAAGGCCGTACTGTCATTTTTTTCGTGTCGCGGGGAGCGCCATCCGCCCCGTTTCCGGCGGCGCATCCCCCTTGCGCCTGACACAAGCAATGCCCGCCCGGGGAGCGCCATCCGCCCCGTTTCCGGCGGTGAATACCGCGCCGCGCGCATCCCCCTTGCGTCGTCGCACGGGCACGATACGCCCGGTCTTCCCTTTTCCGCATCGACTCCCCCCCCTCCGACAAAAAGCAGCCCAGGCTGAACTTCCCTTCAGCCTGCGCTGCTTTTCTCTGATTCCGTCGGAAAATCGTGTCCTTCCATACGCCCCCGCTGATCCGCAGGGACTTCGTCCTGCCGAGCAGCTGTCCTGCAATCGAGCGATCGGTGGATTTGAGCCTCTCCGGGGAAGCAGGACGGGGAGCTCCGCCCGACGCGGGATTCCGCAGCCGCTTCTCCTGTCCGCCGCGACAGAAGTTCTGCGATCGTTTCCCCTACTCGCTGCGGGGAGGACTTCCTCCCTTGAGACGGCTACGGAGCGCAAAGATCCGCTTCCGATATCGGAAAAGCGCCGGCCAGACCGTCGCATAGAACCGCCAGCGGAGGCTGCTTGGCTCGCAGCGCTTGCCCTTGTGCAGCACTGACACCGCGACAGCGAGGATGCTGTCCGGAGAGACCCCGCGCTCCTCCCCGGTCTGCGCGTCACCGAGCATCGTACAGCTTCCGTCCGCTTCCCGCCGCATGACCCGATGCAGCAGCCACCGCCCGCCCGCGCGCTGATAGAGGACGATATCCCCCCGCTTCGGCGGTCTCTCCGGCAGGGACAGGCTGACGATATCCCCCTCGGTCAGAAAGGGCGTCATGCTGCTGCCCTTGACCGGCACGGGGACAAGCCCCGCGCCCTCGCGGAGCATTTCGACCGCCCGGGTGAGATATTCCCCGGTATCAAGGATTCTCATGTGCCGGCGAACGGCGCGCGCCGATCAGCCATGCGATGAGATCGGTCTGTTCATAGGCGGGATCCCATGCGTTATGTCTGTTGCCGGGGAAAACGGTCAGCTCCGCGCTGCCGCCCCGCTCCGTCACCGTCCCGCACATCCGACGGGAATAGTCGACCGGAACGACAGGATCTCCCTCGCAATGAAAGGCTCTAATCGGCGTTTTCATTTTACGCGGAATCCGCCAATCCATCCCTCCCCCGCAGATCGGCGCCGCCGCCGAGAAGAAATCGGGGTGGGAAACCAGCAGTTCCCAGGTGCCGAAGCCTCCCATACTGATGCCGGTGATCGAGATTCTGTCACGGTCGGCACGATATTTCTCCGCCATCCTCAGAACAAAGTCGAAAAGCGGGATCGAGAGATCGTTCCATACCGTGGTAAGCGGGCACTGGGGCGACACCGTGATGACGCGATGCCCCTGATAATCGGGATCGGCGGAAAAGAGCTTGGGAATACCGTGAATCTTCACCGATGACAGCTCCTCCCCTCGTTCCCCCGCTCCGTGCAGAAAGACGATCATCGGCAGCGATTCCTTCTCCGGATCGAAGCCGGAGGGCGTTGTGACAACGGCACGAAAGGATACCTCGCTGCGGATTGTTTCGTTTATTTCGTAAATCATATTCCTCTCCCCCGCCGATTTCGGCTTTTTCTTTTTTCATCCTGAAAAAAACCGGAACGCCCGATGCTGAGCGTTCCGGTTCTGTTTCGATATTTATTACGGAATCTGCGTCAGTTTTTTATCGTCGTAGACAACAGGATATGTCTTCTCAAGCTCTTTGAGCTCCTCTTCGTACTGCTCGCTCTTCAATCCGTTCTCGGAATTGACCTTCCAGGCCTGCCGTCCTTCCCCGACATAGAACATGATATGCGCGCCGTAGGAGGTCTGAACGATCTCGACATCGCCGGTCTTTCTGTCCTCGTCATAGATCCAGTCGTTGAATTCCTCGTCCATCTGATCCTTGATGACATCCTCATAAATGCCTCCGTCCTCGGCGTTTCCGTCCTCCGAGTACTTCTTCGCAAGCTCCGCGAAGGCATCCTCGGTCATTTCGCCCTTCTTGTACTCCGCCAGAATCTTCTCCGCCTCAGCCTTTGCCTTGTCCTTCGATCCGTAGGTCGAGGTAGAGAAGAGGATATGTCTGACGTTCTGGGTCATATACTCGTCCTTGTATGCCGGCTTCTGAAGCAGGTATACGGTATAGCCGGTGGCGTTATCCTTGGAGTCTTTTCTCTCGATGATGGTCTTGTCGCCCTCTTTTCTCTCGTCCTTGAACGCCCATGCCGAGAATTCATCGTCCTTGGAGTAGCGTCCGCCCTCGGTGACAAAGCTCTCGGAGTAGTCCTTCTCGGAGGAAGAGGAGCTGCCGGTTCCGCTCTCGGAATCCGCCTTCTTCTCGTCCTTGTCCTCTTCCTTCTTGGCCTTTTCCATCTCGTTGATCAGCTCGCGGAAGGTCTTGTCATCGGTGATCTTCTCCAGCAGAGCCTCCGCCTTTCTCTTGGCCTCGGCCAGCGCTTCCTTCTTTTCGGCGTCGGAGGCGTCCTGATCGTACTCGGCGTTGAAGGTGTAATAGATATAGTCGAACTTGTAGAACTGATCGGGATTGTCCTCAACATACTTCTCGATCTCCTTTTCGGTATACTCATAGGATTCGAGAAGGTCGGTGTAATATTTCGACGCGAGGTACTGAAGCTCCAGGCATCTTCTGACCGCCGATTCGGTCACGCCGCTGACGTAGCTGGCGGCAAGATACTTGTTGACGCTGGGGTATCCGTTGGCCTTGGCGGAGGAGGCAATCGACGCCATCGTTTCGTCAATCGCCTTAAGCTCCTTTTCATCGAGCTTGTATTCCTTCTTCTGCGCCTCGGAGGCGAGTGCCACCAGCTCGTTGACCTGCGCCTTTGCGCTGTTCATAAAGTAAACGTACCAGCTTGTCGTTCCGCCCGCCATCGTCTGATTCTTGAGCGGCTTGTTGGGATCCAGCCCGTACATACTCAGATAGTAGTAGTTCTGCTGCACGAAGCTCTGATACTGCGAATACATGAAATACGCCATCATGGAATTGTCGATCTCATATTCCCCCGAGGTTGCCGAGACCGTCGACTCCAGCTTCGGTGTCTTGTTCAGCGTCACCACCACAATCGCCACGATCAGACCGACCAGAATGACGATCGACGCTGCCATCGTGATGTACCGCTTGGTTCTTTCCTTTTGTTCCTGCTGCCTGATAAGCTGCTTTCTTGAGAGCTTGACTCCGGAATCGGCGCTTGCCTGATTTTCCGTAATTCTCAGCTCCCTGTTACGGCTTCCCTTGCCCATAATTGATACTCCGTTCTCCGGCGAAAAAATTATAATGTATGGATTCCTGCCGCCACATTCGTCGGCCTGCGGCAAAAAAGTATGCGCCACAGATCCGCTCCGCCGGCGCATCGGCTGAAGAATCAGCCGTCAAACAGTAATATCATATCACATAAATCGGGATTCGTCAATACATAAATCCCCCGTTTCTCATTCAGATATCACAAAATTAAACTTACGCCAACACTTTATTTACCTTTTTTTCATATAATCCGCCGCTGACGACGGCAGGGCAAGGGCATGGCGGAGGCAAAGAAGAGGAAATCCCGCCCGCAGCGCATTTTGATATGGACAAGCGGCGGAATCTGTGGTATAATGACAGAATACAGTAAACTGCCGCAATCGGGAGGGCTTGCCTTGAAAATTTACAAATACACCGTCGGCGCGATGGGAACGAACTGCTATCTTGCCGTCGACGAGGAGAGCAGGGAGACGCTGGTCGTCGATCCCGGCGGGGAAGCCGAGCGGCTTCGCGATGCGATTCTGAGCAAGGAGCTGCGTCCGGTCGCCCTGCTGCTGACCCACGCACATTTCGACCATCTGCTTGCCCTTCAGCCTCTGAGGGACTGCTTCCGACTGCCCCTTCTGCTCCACCGGGAGGATGCGCCGCTCCTCAGCGATCCCGACCGGAACCTGATGCGGCGCTTTTCGGGGGAGGACACGCCTCCCGCGCCTGCCGACCGCCTGCTCGGGGAGGGCGATACCGTAGCCTTCGGCGGCTGCTCCTTCCGCATCCTGCACACGCCGGGGCATACGCCGGGCTCGATCTGTCTGCTGTCGGAGGACACCCTGCTCAGCGGGGACACCCTCTTCCGCGAAAGCATCGGGCGATATGATTTTCCGGGCGGCGACTACGACGCGCTGATGCGCTCCCTCGAACGGCTGAAGGCGCTGCCCGCCGATTACCGGGTGCTGCCGGGGCACGGCCCTTCCACCCGGCTCCAATACGAAAAGGAACACAATCTCTATCTTCAATAACCGAAAGGACGGCTGAATATGGACTGCAATAAGCTGGCAGAGCTGCTCTTCCCGAATATAACCGAAACGCCGGAGGAGCTGGAAACCCGATATCCCCCACGCGATCTCCCGGAGGGCGCGAAGGTGACGCGCTTCGCCCCCAGCCCCACCGGATTCGTCCACTTCGGAGGGCTTTTCCCTTCCATGACCGGAGAGCGCCTTGCCCATCGGTCGGGAGGCGTCTTCTACCTCCGCATCGAAGATACCGACGCTAAACGGGAAGTCCCCGGCGCCGCGGAGGGGCTGATCCGCACGCTGGCGCGCTACGGCGTCCGCTTTGACGAGGGCGCGGTCATCGGAGACGACGGCAGGATCACCGACCGCGGCAGCTACGGTCCCTACCGACAGAGCGCCCGCGCATCCCTCTATCATGTCTACGCCAAAAAGCTCGTCGCGGAGGGCAAGGCCTATCCCGTCTTCACCACCGACGAGGAGCTGGACCGCCTGAACGCCGCCGACCGCAAAGCCGAGCTGCAGAGCAAGATCAGAACCGAGGAGGCTGCCGCCGCACAACGGGAGGAGATGCTCTCTCACCGCCGCTTCACCCTCGAGGAGGTCGAGGCGCATCTGCGGCACGGCGATCCCTTCGTGCTTCGCATCCTCTCGGACGGAGACGGGAAAAAGACCGTCAAAGCCACCGATCTTGTGCGGGGAACGCTGGAATTCCCGGAAAACGACGAGGATTTCGTGCTGCTCAAATCCGACGGTATTCCCACCTATCATTTCGCGCACGCCGTCGACGATCACCTGATGAGAACGACCCACGTCATCCGCGGGGAGGAGTGGCTCCCCAGCCTGCCGAAGCATCTTCAGCTCTTCCGTTATCTCGGCTTCCGCCCCCCGAAATATATGCATATCGCGCAGATCATGCGGATCGACGAGAACGGCAACAAAAAGAAACTCTCCAAGCGCGACATGGGCGCGAACATGGATGACTACACCCGCATGGGCTACTGCCCGGAGGCGGTCTGCGAGTATGTCATGACCCTGCTCAACTCCAACTACGAGGAGTGGCATATGCAGAACCCCGACAAACCCTATACCGACTTCCCCTTCGATATCAAAAAAATGGCGGTCTCCGGCTGTCTCTTCGATTTCGTCAAACTGAACGACGTGTCAAAGAACGTGCTGTCCCGCATGACCGCCGGACAGGTCTTCGACGGGCTGACCGCCTGGGCGGCGGAGTTTGATCCCGAATTCCACGAAGAGCTGACCGCCGATCCCGCCTACGCAATGGCGATCCTCTCGATCGGACGGGGCGGAAAGAAGCCGAGGAAGGATCTCGCCGTCTGGGCCGATGCAAAGCCCTATATGTCCTTCTTCTACGACCGTTTCTTTTCCGTCACCGATCCCATTCCCGACCGCTTCGACAAGGCGGATATCGACGCGGTTCTCACCGCCTTCCTCGCCTCCTACGACGAGAAGGACGACGCGGCGGTCTGGTTCGACAAGGTCAAGAAAATCGCCGCCTCCCTCGGCTTCGCCGCCGACATGAAAGAATACAAGGCCGATCCCGACGCTTATAAAGGAAGCATCGCGGACGTTTCGATGTTCCTGCGGGTGGCGGTCACCGGCAAGACCAACTCCCCCGATCTCTATACCGTTATGCAGCTCCTCGGAGCGGCGCGCACGACCGCCAGAATCCGCGCCATGCTGTAACGACTCAAGGAAAGGAACCCTTACATGGAAGACAATACCTTTAAAACCGACTCCAATTTCATCCACGAAATCATCGACAAGGACCGCGCGGACGGCTACTGCGTACCGGTCCATACCCGCTTCCCCCCGGAGCCCAACGGCTATCTCCACATCGGCTCCGCCAAGGCGATCTATATCAACTACTCCACCGCGCAAAAATACGGAGGCCTCTTCAATCTCCGCTTCGACGACACCAACCCCGCCAAGGAGGACACCGAGTACGTCGATTCGATCTACCGCGATCTGCTGTGGCTCGGCGCCGTCCCCAACGGAGGCGTCTACTACGGCTCGGATTATTTTGACCGGTGCTATGAATTCGCGGTCAAGCTCATCCGGGAAGGAAAGGCCTACGTCTGCGATCTCACCGCCGAGCAGATGCGGGAGTACCGCGGCACGCTGACAGAGCCGGGGCGCAACAGCCCCTACCGCGACCGCAGCGTGGAGGAGAATCTCTCCCTCTTCGAACGGATGCGCCGGGGAGAATTCCCCGACGGAAGCCGCACCCTCCGCGCCAAAATCGACATGGCCTCCCCCAACATGAACCTCCGCGATCCCGCCATTTACCGCATCGTCCATACCTCCCATCATCGGCAGGGGGACAAATGGTGCGTCTATCCCCTCTACGATTTCGCCCATCCCATTCAGGACGCGCTGGAGGGCATCACCTATTCCCTCTGCTCCATCGAATTCGAGAATCACCGCCCGCTTTACGACTGGGTGGTGGAAAACGTCGGTCCCTTCGAGCCCCGCCCGAAGCAGCGGGAATTCGCCCGTCTCAACGTCACCTACACCGTCATGAGCAAGCGCTATCTGCGGAAGCTGGTGGAGGAGCAGCTGGTCGACGGCTGGGATGATCCCCGTATGCCGACGATCTGCGGCCTTCGCCGCCGCGGCTTCACCCCTGCCTCCATCTTCGAGTTCGTCCGCCGCGCAGGCGTTGCCAAGGCCTACAGCATCGTCGATATCGAGCTGCTTGACTACTGCATCCGTGACGAGCTGAACCGCACCGCCCCGCGCCGCATCGCCGTTCTCGATCCCATCAAGGTGGTCATCACGAATTATCCCGAGGACAAGACGGAGTATTTCCCCGTCAGCAACAATCCGAACGACGAAACGGCGGGGACAAGGGAGCTTCCCTTCACGCGGGAGTTGTATATCGACCGCGAGGACTTCGCGGAAGTGCCGCCTCCCAAGTTCTTCCGTCTCAAGCCCGACGGAGAGGTCCGGCTGATGGGCGCTTACATCATCCGTCTGAACGAGATCGTCCGGGACGGTGAGGGACGTCCGATCGAGCTGCGCTGCACCGCCGATCTTGAAACCGGGAACGGAGCCCCCGCCGACGGGCGGAAAATCAAGGGCACGATTCACTGGCTCTCCGCCGCCCATTCCGCTCCCGCGACGGTCATGCTCTACGACAAGCTCTTCACCATCGCCAACACCGCCGAAATCCCCGCCGACAAGACCTATGACGACTATCTCAACCGCGACTCGGTCAGAAAGCTGGAAAACTGCCGGATCGAACCGTCGCTGACCGCCGCCGAGCCGGGCGAGCGCTTCCAGTTTGTCCGCACCGGCTACTTTACCCCCGACTCCCGGAATCCCGGCGTCTTCATCCGCACCGTCACCCTCAAGGACAGCTACAAGCCGCAGTAATAAGTTACCGCCTCCCGGATACGGGAGGCGGTTTTTTACCGACGGGCGGCGGAGAGGAGGCTTGGCGGAGCGTCCGGTGAGGGTTCGGGGATGCGGGTTGCCCGACTGAGTCATTTGACGGACAAACCGCAGCCTCCCGATCGGAGACGGGGCGGTTTTTCCCCTTTCTGCCGCCCCGCGGCTTCTGTCGGATTCTCAACAAAAAATTTACATTTCGAAAGAAAAACCCCTTGCTTTTTCCGATTTATATGGTATAATCATTTATGTTCATTTTTCAGAATAAGATTCCTGCCGTCGACGACGGTTTCAGGGGAAAGGTTAAAGGGCATTTGCCGAAAATCAAAGCTATGTACGACAAGGTTGTTGAAATTATTGCACATCAACTTCAGATTGATACCGATATCATCGATGAACACACCAAAATCATGGAGGATCTCGGAGCGGATTCCCTCGACGTGGTTGAGATGCTGATGACAATGGAGGATAAGTTCGGTCTTACCATTCCCGACGAGGATATCGAAGAGCTCGTAACCGTCAGCGACATCGTGGAGTATGTCGAAAGCAATATGTAATTCCCTTCCGGGCTGCAGTTCCCTGCCGCCCGTTTTTCTTTTTCTCCGGTTCCCTTCTCTCAAAAAAACAGACCCGAGGGTTTTTCCCCCGGGTTTGTTTTCGTTATTCCTGAGCAGGTGCTCCGACAGGACATACGGAAGCGCAGGAGCCGCACTCGATGCATTCGTCCGCATTGATCACATACTTGCCGTCCTTCTCGGCAATGCAGCTCACAGGGCACTCGTCGGCGCAGGCGCCGCAGGCGATGCACTCGTCACTGATCTTATATGCCATTGCAGTCAACCAATCCTTTCCCATAATCTATACTCGCATTATAGCACAATTTTTCCGATAAATCAACGGTTTTTGAAAAAAACCAAAGATTTGTTAGTTTTCCTCAAGCTTTTTCAGCTCCTCCGTTTCGGAAGGAGCAGGCTCCCCGCCCTTGCGCTTTCCCTTGGCATAGCCCTTGATCTTCAGATCGTCCCGATGATAGAGCTGAACCGTCGCGGGATTCTTGGAAAGGGAGACCTTGCAAAGTCCCGCCAGCGGGCTGACCTCCACGACCACGCCGTCCCCGTCGGGGGTGGCGACAATGGTATCGACCTTCGGGGTCTTGGCGATCTCCTCGGTATAGGTCTCGTATTCGTAGCGCAGGCAGCACATCAGCCGCCCGCAGGCTCCCGATATCTTGGAGGAATTGAGCGACAGGCTCTGCTCCTTCGCCATCTTGATCGAAACCTGCACGAAATCCGAAAGGAAGCTGGCGCAGCAGAAGGGACGCCCGCAGACGCCGAGCCCTCCCATCAGCTTCGCTTCATCCCGGATACCGATCTGCCGCAGCTCGATGCGGGTTCTGAAGGCAGACGCCAGATCCTTGACCAGCTCGCGGAAATCCACCCGTCCCTCCGCCGTAAAGTAGAAGAGGAGTTTGGTATTGTCAAAGGTATATTCAACATCGACCAGCTTCATCTCCAGCCGGTGCGCCTCGATCCTGGAGAGGCAGAGGTTATATGCCTCGACCTCCTTTTCCAGATTCGCCTCGTGCCGCTTTTCATCCTCCTCCGTCGCGGCGCGGATCACCTTCCGAAGCGGCAGAACGATGTCCTTGGAGGAGACGACCCGGTTCGCCATCGTGACGAAGCCGTACTCGATCCCCCGCGCGGTATCGACGATAACGTGGGCGCCCCGTCCGAAGGCCATGCCGACGGGATCGAAATAATAGACCTTGCCGTTCTGCTTGAAGCGAACGCCGATCACCTCATAGGATACGCCGGGCGTTTCCTCGACCGCCTCTTCTGCCTCGGCAGGAGAAGGCTCGCTCTGCTTCTGCGGCCTGCTCCGCGGCTTTCCGGAAGCGGAAAGCTCTCCCCCGGCGGGCGGGAGGGTCTCCCCGTCGGCCTGCCGGCGGGCTTTCTGCCGGCGGCGATTGGAGGAGCGCTTCGGCTTCGGCTCTTTTTCGCCCTGCCTTGCCTCCGTCCTCGGCGCTTTGTCCTCCCGGTGACTCTCCCGGTCGGGCAGATTCCCCTCCCTTTCGGAACGGCGGGGCTCCCGCTCTGCGCGGCGGGGCTCTTTTGCCGCTCTCTGTCCTTTTTCGGGGGAACGCCTCTCCTCCGGCTGCTTTTTCTGTTTATTGTTGTTCTCTGTATCCATTCTGTTCTATCCGTTTCTCCGGCGCGTTCCCGCCGCTTCAGGCACAATCCGGGCCTGCGGCTTCCTCATGGCCGGCATGATTTGACATTCCACATCCGATCGGCAAAATAAACCGCCGCCGTCTGCAAATTCACATTGGTATCCCCGATCCGCTCTTCCGCCTCCGAAAGCACATCAGCAAGATCAAGCAGCCCCTTCAGCGTAAAGGGGGCAGCAGCCGCGCGGGCGGCGGAGGTCCCGGTATAAAAGAGCAGCGGGAAATCTCCCTTCAGCTTTTTCGCCGCCGTCATGTCCCGCACCGCCGAGAGCATCAGCCCGAGCAGCGCGACAAAGCTTTCCCGCCCCGTCGCCGCCTCCGGCAGCGCCGTCAGAAAATCGCCCCGGCTCCCCCCCGACAGCAGTCCGATCATACGGGAGGCGGAGGAGATGGCGGCAAATTCCCTGCGGTCAGCCGATCCGATCAGGCGCTGCGCCTCCCCCCAGCTTCCCTCCGACAGACGGAGGATCTGCCCGAAAGCATCGGGATCGGAGGCATTAAGCGCCGCCGCTTCCCGGCTCTTCCCGAGAAGCAGCTCCTTCAGCCGCGCAGTCGGGAACAGCTCGGTGCGCAGCTCCGGCGCGCGGGAGCGGACGGTCGGGAGAAGCCCTGCGGACGAGCTGCAGAGCAGGAAGAAATACACCCCCTTGGGCGGCTCTTCAAAGAGCTTGAGCAGGGCGTTCTGCGCCTGCACCGTCATGGATTCGGCGCTTTGGATCAGAAAGACCTTGACCTCCAGCTCGTTCGGTGCGATATAGGCCGATTCCCGGATCCCCCTGACCGCATCGACCCCGAGGGTCTTTCTGTCCTTGGGCGGCGCAACGGTGATCACGTCGGGGCAGACCCCCTCTGCGATCTTGCGGCAGGGCTCGCAGGCGAGACAGGGCTTTGCGCTTCCCCGACAGGCCAGCGACATCGCCGCGAGACGGGCAAAGGTCGTCTTTCCGCTCCCTTTTTTGCCGCTGAAGATGAGGGCATGGGGGAAAGCACCCCGCCCGGTAAAGCCGGCAAGCGCTCCTTTGATCGTCTCGTTTCCCAGAATGCCGTCGTAAGCGGCGGTATTGACCATCAGAGATGCCTGCAGTCTTCCACGTTCAGGACGAACACCGTCGCGCCTCCGACGGTGACCGTCTCAGCGGGCTGTGAAAAGCCCGTCCCGTTGTTTTTCATGTCAAACGGAACCTTCTGCACCCGTTTCTTTGAGTTGTTCCGGATAATCTCGATGACACGGTCGACCTCGTCGTCCTTCACGCCCATGAGGAAGGTGGAGTTTCCGCTCATGAGAAAGCCGCCGGTAGAGGAGATTTTGGTTACGAAAAAGCCGGCTTTGCTCAAGCTGGAGTTGACAAAATGAGCGTCGTCGTTATTGACGATGGCAAGAATAAGCTTCATATCGGATTCCCGCCTTTGCATGACAAAGGCTTCCTTTCTTCGGTGTTCGGCACAGCCCCGGTCTTTTTCCTCCGACATCGGAAAAACCACGCGGCGCGTCGTTTAAATTCCCGGAAGCTGCGCAGACTAAAGGGGATGAGTTTCCCTTGATCCTATCGGAAATTATATCAGAAAAACGGAGAAATGTAAAGACATTTCAGCCGAAATCTTCCGGAAAGGCGGCAACCAGATGAAAAAGAACAGCCTCAGACTCTTTGCGGAGATCACTGTCGCCGGCATACTCCTGCTTCTGAACGCAGCGTCAGCCGTGCGCCTCCGCCTCTGCCGTCAGGAATACGAGGCCTGTCGGGAGGGCACTTTCACCCGATCTTACGAATCGCTGATCTCGGCGCTTGCCTCCTATCGGAGAGAGCCCGACCGCCGCCTTGCTCCCGTGCTTGCCTTCTGCTTTGCCAATCTGCCTCTCAATGCGGAGGAACAGAGCCATGCCGCCGCCTTCTGCGCCGACATTGCGGACGAAACGGGGCGGGGAGAGGCAAGGGCGGGGGAGTATTGTCTGACGCTGCTGCGCTTTCTGTCGGAGGAACGGAGCGCCTGTTATCGGGCGGGGGAGGAAGGGAAAGCGCTCGGACTGCCGCCCTATCCCGAGGAGGAAACGGCGCTGCCGAGCGCCGTCATGCCGACCGAGCCGGACGACGGGGGAGGAGCCGCGCTTCGGCAGAAGGCGGAGGCGCTGCTCGGCGGGGCCGGCAGACTGACCGACTATTCCCGGTGCGTCGGGGAGAGGACGATCATCGGCTTCCGCACCGCAAGCTCCTATGCCGAATTCGACGCGGACTCGGGGCGGCTGCTCCGCGCCGTTCTCCATCGCACTCCCACCGGTATTCGTTCCCTGCGGGAAGAGGAGGCACAGGCCGCCGCGGAGCGGTTTCTGACCGACTGCGGCAGTTCCGGGATGCCCTGCATCGGCATTACCCCGCAAAACGGCATCTTCCTCCTCCGATTCGGAGACGGAGGCTGCGAGGCGGCCGTCGGCATCACCGCCGACGGCGGCGAGCCCTGCCTGTTCCTTCTGACATCGCCCTGACCCTGCCGGCAGCTGCTTTGCTTCTGACGCGCGGGGATTTCCCGCGAAGGCTTACAGAAGCGAGAAGAAGCGCCTGACGACTGAGGCGCCCCGCTTCGCCGCCGTTTTCGCAAAGGTCGGATAATCGATTGCCGCCGCCTCGTCGCCGCCGTCGGAGATCGCCCGCATCACGCAGCAGGGAACGTCGTTCACAAAGCAGGTCTGCCCGATCGCCGCTCCCTCCATCTCGCAAGCCATCGCGCCGAAGCGGCCGACGATCCTCTGCTTTTCGGCGCTGTCGCTCATGAAGCGGTCGCCGGAGGCGATCGTCCCGCTCAGCGGCGAGAGCCCCTCCTCGCGTGCCGCCCGGAGCAGCAGCGCCGAGTATTCCTCGCTGCAAGGCAGATAGACCCGATTGATCCCGGAAACCATGCCCACGGGATCGCCCAGCGCCGAGGTATCCATATCGTGCTGTACCAGCCGCTCCCCGACGATCACGTCCCCGATCGACAGCCGATCGGTCAGCGTCCCCGCGACGCCGGTATTGAGGATCAGCGCGGGGGCGTAGCGCAGGATCATCGTCTGGGCACAGATCGCGGCAAAGACCTTTCCGATGCCGCAGACGGCGATTACGCAGCCGATTCCGTTCAGCCGTCCCGCGCGGAAGAGCATCCCGCCGATCCGCTCCTCCCGCACCTCCGTCATGGCGGAGACAAGATCCTCCGCCTCGATCTGCATGGCGGCGATCACGCCGACGATCCGCTCATCCTTCCGCATAACGAAAATCATGCTCCTTTCGATTCAGAACGGCAAGATACCGCTCGCATTCCCGCTTGGCGGCGGCAAGATCCAGCTCCCGATAGTTGCCGCACTCCCGTCGGCTCGCCCCGAAGACCTCTCCTTCATGAGCGATGATATCGGCCATCGTCTGCTTCAGCACCGCCAGCACCCGCTCCGGCGCCTCCTCCCGCACCAGCAGATAAAATCCGGTGCGGCAGCCCATCGGCCCGAAATAGAGAATACGGTCTGCGATTTCGGAATTCCTCAGATAGGTCGCCGCCATATGCTCGACGGTATGCATGGTGATATTGTCCATATACTCCCCGCCGTTCGGCGTCCTCGTCCGCAGATCGTAGGTGATGACGTCGCCGTCGATCCTCGAAATATAGATGCCCGGCGTGAGCAGATCATGATTGACGGTAAAGCTGGTGATCTTCTTCATAGGTTCTCCTTCCGCCGTCTGCGCGGCGATGTGATGGGCGGTCATACGACCTGAAAGATAAAGAATTTAAGGTATTCCGTCTCCGGCACGTTCCAAAGGATGGGATGATCGGGGGACTGCTGCCGCGCCTCGATCTGACGGAGGGAAACATCCGCTTCGGCGGCGGCATTGTGAAGCATCGTCTTGAAGAGCGGCTCGGTCATGAAATGGGAGCAGGAGCAAGTGGCCAGATAGCCGCCCCGCGGCAGCAGGCGCATCGCCTTCAGATTGATCTCCTTGTAGCCCCGCATCGCCGCCTTGACGGTGCTGCGGCTTTTGGTGAAGGCGGGGGGATCGAGGATAATAAAGTCATAGTCGCCTTCCGCCGCCTCCTTCGTCAGAAAATCGAACACGTCGGCGCAGCGGAAGGTGATCCGCCCGTTCAGTCCGTTGAGCGCTGCGTTATGCTCCGCCATCCGGAGCGCGTCCGCCGACACGTCAACGGCAGTGACCGCCGCCGCGCCTCCCGCGGCGGCGTTGAGCGCAAAAGCTCCGGTGTGCGTAAAGCAATCCAGCACCCGCTTGCCCCCTGCGATCCGCGCCACCGCCGCGCGGTTGTATTTCTGATCGAGAAAGAAGCCGGTCTTCTGCCCGTTCAGGCAGTCGACGGCATAGCGGATCCCGTTCTCGACGATCTCACTTTCGCCGCACTCCGAAAGCCCCTCTCCCCGATAAAAGCCGACGCCGCAGGGCAGCCCCTCCAGCTCCCGGATCTTCACGTCGTTCCGCTCGCAGACCGCCGTGATCTCCTCCCCCATCTCACGCAGACAGGCGACGACAGCAGGGAGGATCACCTCCTTGAGGCGCTCCGTCCCGAGGGAGAGAATCTGCACAGAAAGCACTCCGCCGAAGCGATCGACGGTCAGCCCCGGGAAGCCGTCGGCCTCCCCGAAGATCAGGCGGCAGCAGGAAAAATCCGACCCCGGCATGACGGTCCGCCGATACCCGATCGCATACCGGACCCGCCTCTGCCAGAAGCGCTCGTCGATGATATCGTTCGCATTTCGGGAGATGATGCGGATGCGGATCTTGGAGGCGTCGTTGATAAAGCCCGTGCCGAGATAGCGCTCCTTCCGGGACAGCACGTCGACAAGCCCGCCGTTGACGTATTCGCCGTCAAGCTGCGTCACCTCGTCGGCATAGACCCACGGATGCCCTCCGCGAAGCGCCTTTTCCCCCTTCTCGGTGATATATGCCCGGGGATACCTTTTTTCCATATGACGGACGTCCTTTCGCTGTTCAGCATGATTTCTTATTCTTATTATTTTACCACAACCGGCGGAAAATTACAATAGATTTTGCCGGAAATCCGCCGCCCGGACGCCTCATTTTCCGAGCGGCTCTGTTGACAAAGCCTGCGCTTTGTTATATAATTGTATATATTCGATTCCCCCGCCCGGCGGGGCTTCGACGGCGGAGAGTCCTGCCCGCCCGCATTCCAACGTCAGATCCTGCGCAGCGCGGAGGATCGGAAGGCTGCTATGTACAGATTGTGTTTCAAAAGATTGCTTGATCTGCTGATTTCGGGGATCGCCATCCTGCTGCTGACCCCCGTCTGGCTGATCCTTTCGCTGCTGATCGTGCTTGACGACCCCGGCAGCGTCTTCTTCCGTCAGCGACGGGTGGGGAGGGGAAAACGGCTCTTCACCATTCTGAAATTCAGAACCATGAAGGCGAAAGCCCCCCATGACACCCCCACGCATCTGCTGAAGGATCCCGACCGATACATAACCCGCGTCGGACGCTTCCTGCGGAAGACCTCCCTCGACGAGCTGCCGCAGCTGTTCAATATTTTCATCGGGCAGATGTCCCTCGTCGGCCCTCGCCCCGCGCTTTGGAATCAGTACGATCTGATCGCAGAGCGGGATCGTTACGGCGCAAACGAGCTTCGCCCCGGTCTGACCGGCCTTGCCCAGATCAACGGCAGAGACGAGCTGCCGATCCCGGAAAAGGCACGGCTGGACGGGGAATATGTCAGCCGCCTCGGCTTTCTGACCGATCTGCGCTGCCTCGGCGGAACCGTTTCCGCCGTCTTTCGTCATAAGGGCGTTGTCGAGGGCGGGACCGGCGCGCCGGAGACCGGGGAGCAGGAGACGGCCGCCTGCCGCGACCGACAGGAGCAAATATGAAATATCTGATCCTGACCAACCATTCCCATATGCTCTGGCAGTTCCGCCGGGATCTGCTGGCAGCGCTGCTGACACGGGGCGAGGTCGCGGTCTGCACCCCCTTCTGCGGACGGGAGGAGGAGCTGGTACGGCTCGGCTGCCGTCTGATCCGCACCGAGGTCGATCGCCGCGGCCTCAATCCCCTCACCGATCTGCGCCTCTTTTTCCGCTACCGCCGTCTGATCCGCGCCGAAAAGCCCGATGCCGTCATCACCTATTCCGTCAAGCCGAACATCTACGGCGGCCTTGCCTGCCGCCTCTCCGGCGTTCCCTGCTATGTCAACGTGCAGGGGCTCGGCAGCGCCTTCCGCAAAAAGCCGCTCGCCGCGCTGGTGACGAGGATGTATCGGACGGCTCTGCGGCGGGCAGAGCGGGTCTTTTTTGAAAACAACGCCAATCTCACCCGCTTCACGGAAAACGGGATCATTCGCAAGGAGCAGGCGGTCCTGCTGCCCGGCGCGGGGGTCGATACCTCGCTCTATGCCTTCAGCCCCTATCCCTCCGAGGAAAAGGGCATCGTCTTCCTCTTTGCCGGTCGGATCATGAAGGAGAAGGGCGTGGAGGAGCTATTTCACGCGGCGGAGAGGCTTAAAGCCGAATACCGCGACAGAGTGCGCTTTGTCCTTGCCGGATTTTCGGAGGATCACTTTTCCGAACGGCTCGGGGCGCTGACCGAGGCGGAGATCCTTGAGTACTGTGGCTTTCAGACCGATCTGCTTCCCCTTTACCAAAGCTGTCACTGCGTCGTCCTCCCCTCCTATCACGAGGGAATGTCCAATGTCCTGCTGGAGGGAGCTTCCGTCGGACGGGCGCTCATCACCTCCGATATCCCCGGCTGCCGCGAGGCCGTCCTCCCCGAGGAGAGCGGCTATCTCTGCCCGCCCGCCGACAGCGAGGGACTTTACCGCTGTCTGAAGCGGTTTCTTGCCCTTACCCCCGAGGAGCGCGCCGCCATGGGGAGACGGGGGCGGGAGCATATGGCGGCATTTGAGAAGAAGACCGTCGTCGCGCTGACGCTCAGTCATCTGCCTGCGGAGGAAAACAATGCCTGAAATCAGTGTTCTGATGCCGATCCGCAACTGCGCGGACACCCTGCCCGAAGCCATCGACAGCATCCTCCGCCAGAGTTTCCCCGACTGGGAGCTGATCCTCTGCGACGACGGCAGCACCGACAACACCCGCGCCGTCGCCTCCTCCTATGCCGAGCGCTTCCCCGAAAAGCTGCGCCTCTTGGTCAATCCCGTCAATCTCGGCCTCAACCGCACTCTCAACCGCTGTCTTGCGGAGGCCAAGGGACGCTATATCGCCAGAATGGACGGCGACGACCGCTGCTCCCCCGACCGCTTTGAGAAGGAGCGGGCGGTGCTGGAGGCGGAGCAGGATATCGCCCTCGTCAGCTCCGCCATGACGCATTTCGACGAGGCGGGGGAGTGGGGGCTTCAGACCCACCCGGAACGGCCGTCGGCACGGGATTTCCTGCACGGCTCCCCCTTCTGCCATGCGCCCTGCATGATGCGGCGTGAGGCTTGTCTTGCCGTCGGCGGCTACAGCGAAGGAAAGCGGCTGCTGCGGGTGGAGGATTATCACCTCTGGATGAAGCTCTACGCCGCCGGCTACCGCGGGCGCAATCTCCCGGAGCCGCTTTACTCCATGCGGGACGACCGCGCCGCAAGGAAACGCCGCCGATTCCGCTATCGTCTCAACGAAGCCTATGTCAGAGCCCTCTGCGTCCGCAGGCTGCACCTGCCGCTCCCGGGCTATCTCTTCGCCCTGCGCCCGATTCTGGTCGGGCTTCTTCCCGCCCGGCTCTATGACCTGCTGCATAAGCGCAGAATGAAAGGCGGATGTCCATGATCCCGAAAAAGATCCATTACTGCTGGTTCGGTCGGGGGGAAAAGCCGAAGCTCGCCCTCCGCTGCATCGAAAGCTGGAAAAAATACTGTCCCGATTACGAGCTGACCGAGTGGAACGAGGACAATTTCGACTTCTCCGCCCACCCCTATCTCTCCTATTGCCTGCAAAACCGAAAATGGGCGTTTCTGAGCGATTTCGCCCGCCTGATCGCCGTAAGGGATCACGGCGGGATCTACTTTGACACCGACGTGGAGGTGCTTCGCTCCTTCGATCCCCTCCTCGGAAACGAGGCCTTTTACGGCTTTGAGAACCGGGAATTCATCGCAACCGGACTCGGCTTCGGGGCGGAGGCAGGACATCCGACCGTGACGGCGATGGCGGCGCAGTACGAGGCGCTTGCCCCCGACCGGAACGGCGACTATCCCCTGATCGTCTGTCCGAGGCTCAATACCGACGCGCTCCTCCCCTTCGGTCTGATCGGAAACGGAAAACGTCAGACCGTCGGCGGGGCGCTGATCCTGCCGCCCGAGGTCCTGAATCCTTATGACGATCCGACGGGACGGCTCAACAGGACCGGGAACACCTATTCGATCCATTGGTACTCCAAAAGCTGGCTGAGCAAGAGCGTGATCCTGCGAAGCAAGCTGACAAAGCCCCTGCACCGCATCTTCGGAACAGACTGCTTCAGAAAACGGAAATAACCCCATCGGGGAGTAAGGAATCCGTCTATCCGGGAGGTACTTATGAAAAAAGTTCTGATCGTCTCACACGCGCTGGAAATCGGCGGCGCGGAGCGCGCCCTGATCGGTCTGCTGTCGGCCTTTGATCTTACGGAATACGAGGTGGAGCTGTTTCTGCTCCGCCACAGCGGGGAGCTGCTCGGTCTGATCCCGGAGGGGATCACGCTTCTGCCGGAAAAGCGCGCCTATTCCTGCATGGCCGTCCCGATCGGGCGGGTGCTTGCCAAGCTGCAGCTGCCGGTGGCATGGGGACGCTTCAAGGGAAAGCGCGCCGCCGCCCGCTACGCCGAGGCGCACGGCATCAACGGCGCCGCCGTCGCCCTCGAATACAGCCACAAATACACCGTGTCCCGTATGCCGATGATCAGCGAGAAGGAATACGATCTGGCGATCAGCTTTCTCACCCCCCACTACTACACGGCGCAGAAGTGCCGCGCCAAAAAGAAGCTCGCCTGGATCCATACCGACTACGCCTTCCTCGACGTCGATACCGAATCGGAGCTTGCCATGTGGTCGGCCTACGATCGGATCGTCTCGATCTCCGACGACGTAAGCCGCTCCTTCCTGCGGAAATTTCCCTCCCTTGAGGAGCGTCTGCTCCGCGTCGACAACATCATCTCCCCCGAAAGCATTCGCAAATGCGCCGATGCCGTTGACGTTTCGGAGGAGATGGAGGGTAAGCTCCGCCTGCTCTCCTGCGGCAGATTCTGTGAGCAGAAAAATTTCGATAACATCCCCGATCTTTGCCGTCGGCTCGTCGATCTCGGACACGACGTGAAGTGGTATCTGATCGGCTTCGGCCCCGACGAGGAGCTGATCCGCGGCAAGATCTCGGTCTTCGGCGTGGAGAACCGCGTCGTCATCCTCGGTAAGAGGACCGATCCCTATCCCTACATGAAGGCCTGCGACCTTTACGTCCAGCCCTCCCGCTACGAGGGGAAGGCGGTCGCGGTGCGGGAGGCGCAGATCATCGGAAAGCCGGTCGTCATCACCTCCTACGCCACGGCGCAGAGCCAGCTCACCGACGGCTTTGACGGGGTCATCGTCCCCTCCGACAATGCGGGCTGTGCCGAGGGGATCTCGGCGCTCCTGCGCGATCCCGACCGCATGAAGGCGCTGTCCGACAACTGCCTCGCCTCCGATTACTCCAACCGCTCCGAGATCCTGAAGGTATATGAGGTCCTGGCAGAGCAGCCCTCCGATCCCGCATGATCCGCAGAAAGGACTTGTCATGCCGAAAATAAGCGTCATCGTCCCGGTCTACAACAGCGAGCGCTATCTGTCCCGCTGCCTCAACAGCCTCCTCTCCGGGCGGGAACAGGATCTTGAGATCCTGCTGATCGACGACGGCAGCACCGACCGAAGCGGGCTCCTCTGCGACGAGTATGCCGCCTCCGACCCCCGCGTCCGCGTGATCCATCAGGAAAACGGCGGGGTCTCCGCCGCCCGCAACCGCGGGATCCGAGAGGCTGTCGGGGAGTATCTCTCCTTCGTCGACAGCGACGATCACGTCGATCCCGGTTTTTACCGCCGTCTGCTTGACGGAGCGGAGCGGGGTTGCGACGTGGTGATGTGTGACGCCGTCAAGGAATCGGGGCGGCAAGAGGCCCTCTTTACGCAGGATATCCGACCGGGCTTCTATGACCGCGCCGCGCTGACCGCCGAATATTTCCCGAAGCTGATCATGCAGAACACCCTGACCTACCCGCCCGCCACCTCCAACTGGCTGCTTCTCATCCGCCGCGAACTGATCCTGAAGCATCGGCTCTCCTATCCGCTCGGTATCCGGATCTCGGAGGATCTTTATTTCGGTGCGGCGATCATGTATCACGCGCAGTCCTTTACCTACCTCAAGGGGGAGGCGCTTTACCGCTATGAGGCCGGCAACGCCGACTCCGCCTCCAAAAAAGCCGATCCCGCGCTGTGGCCCGGCTACGAGAGGCTGCTGACGCTGCTTTGGGAGACATTCGGCGGGGCGGAGGAGTACGATTTCTCAACGCAGCTATCCCACGCCGCGCTGTTTTTCGCCCTCCATACGATCGGACAGACCGCCGCCTATCCCCTCACTGCCGCCGAAAAGCACAGGATCACCGACCGGGTGGTGACAAGCCGCTTCCTCAGAGAGGCGATGTCCTCGGTCTCCTCCCTTGCCGTCCCGACCAAGCTGCTTTGGCAGACAAAGCTCCTCGGAAGCCGTCCGACCGCCCGCCTCCTGACCGATTACCTGATCCTCAGATCCAAAAGAAAGAAGGGCAGACAGCCATGAAGCCCGCGGTTTCCGTCATTCTGCCGGTCTACAACAAAGCCCCTTATATCGAAGCGACCCTTTCCTCCGTCCTCGCGCAGCGCGTGACCGGGTTCGAGCTGATCGTCGTCGACGACGGCAGCACCGACGGGACCGGCCTTCTTTGCGACGGCTATGCCGCCCGCGACAACCGGATCCGCGTCATCCACAAGGAAAACGGCGGAGTCTCCTCCGCCCGCAATACCGCGCTGAAGGCCGCGGAAGGCGACTATATCGTGCTTCTTGACGGAGACGACACCGTAAGTGAGGATTGGCTGTCGGCGCTTCTGGGCGAGGCGGAAGCCTCCTCGGCGGACGTGGTCATAAGCGGTCTTGAAAAAACCGACGAGGCAGGCAATTCCCTCTCACGGCTCCTGCCGCCGCGGGAGGGGCTGTTCACCCCGAAGACGCTTTTAGACGAGTATTCGGAGCTGCAAAAGGAGGGCATCCTCGGCTTCTCCGGGGGCAAGCTCTTCCGCCGTTCTCTGCTCGAGGGGGAGGCGCTTCTCTTTGACGAGACGATTCGCATGGCGGAGGATCTCGATTTCTTCATGCGCCTGTATCGCCGCGCGGAGAAGATCCGGCTCTGCTTTGCCTGCGGCTATCGCTATCGGCAGAACAGCGCCGCTTCGACCGGCTCGCAGAGCGCCTATTCCGTCGATTACGCCGCCCAGATCGGAATCTGGCTCAGGATCAGACAAAGCCTTCTGGAGCTCGACGCTTACCACGACCGCAACCGCGCGTTTGTCGAGGATCGGCTCGGCCGCTATCTCAGCTGCGCCCTTCTCTACCGTTCGGCCGTCAATACCGCCTCCGCCCGCCTCCTCCGCGCCCGCTGCAAAGGACTGAAGGCAAGGGGAACGGGCTCGCTGATGCCCGCAGCCCTGCTGTATAACGCAAGACTCGACCGCCTGGGAGAATGCTACGCGGCGCTCTATCGGAAACGTGGAAGGGGGAAGCTGTGATGACCGAGTCTCCCTATATGACGGTATTCACCCCCGCCTATAACCGCGCGCACACCCTTCCCCGCCTCTACGAATCGCTGAAGAGGCAGACGCTGACCGATTTTGAGTGGATCGTCGTCAATGACGGAAGCACCGACGGCACGGAGGAGCTGCTCCGCCGCTGGCAGGAGGAGGATAAGCCCTTCCCCCTCCGCTTCGTCACCGTTCCCAACGGCGGCAAGCCCCGCGCCATCAATACGGGAGTCGGCATGGCGAAGGGACGCTTCTTTTTCCTCGTCGATTCCGACGACTGTCTGCTGCCCGTCGCCGTCGAAAAGATGACCCGCTGGGCCAAGGAGATCGAGGAGGACCCCTCCTTCATCGGCGTCGGCGCCGCAAGGGGGCGGCCGGACGGTCAATATCTCAAAGGAGTGCCGCCGAAGACCGGCCCGCTCGGCTATGTCGACGCGACCAATCTCGAGCGCCCGCTCTACGATCTGGACGCCGATATGTGCGAGGCCTATCGCCTCTCCGACTACCGCCGCTACCCCTATTTCACCTGGGAGGGGGAGAAATTCGCGCCGGAGCAGATCACAATGAACGAAATGGCGCTCGACGGCTACCGCCTGCGCTGGCACCGGGACATCCTGTATCTCTGCGAATATCTCGAGGACGGGCTGACAAAAGGCAGCGCCCTGCTTGAAAAGCGGAATCCGATGGGCTACGCCGCCATGTACAATCATATGCTCAAGTACCGATACGGCTTCCTTCGCAATCTGAAAATCGCCGCCAACATGACGGCGCTTTCCCTCTACGGAAAGCACCCCGGCTATTTGAAGCAATCAAACGCGCCTGCGGCGACGCTTCTCTCTCTGCCGCTGGGGATCGCCCTGTTCTTCCGCCGCAAAGCGCAATTTTCAAAACTGTAAGGAGAGAACGAGATGGCAGCCATATCCGTCATCGTCCCGCTTTATAACGCCGAGCGCACCCTTCGCCGCTGCGTCGACAGCATCCTATGCCAGACCTATCGCGATCTGACCCTGATCCTGGTGGACGACGGCTCGCAGGACGGAAGCGCCGCGATCTGCGACGAATACGCTTCCCGCGACGACCGTGTCCGCGTGATCCATAAGGAAAACGGCGGGGTCTCCTCCGCCCGCAACGCGGGGCTGGAGCGCCTCGACTCCCCCTATGTCACCTTTATCGATTCGGACGACGTCGTCCCGCCCGATTATCTCGCCGTTCTGTTCTCCTGCCTCAATGAGGCAAGCGCCGACATCGCCGTCTGCGACGTGTCCTTCCTCCGAGGGGAAGAGGAGACGCTTCGCTTCTCCTGCCGAAAGCCTCTCATGACCGGGACCGAGGCGCTGGAGCGGCTTCTTTCCCGCCGCGAGATCAACTCCGGCCCCTGCGCCAAGCTCTTCCGCGCCGATCTGATCGGTGAGGAGCGCTTCCCGCCCATGCGCGCCTATGAGGACATGATCTTCAATCTCCGCGTCTTTCAAAAGGCCTCGCGGGTGGTGTCCTGCGCCGCCGAATACCGCTATCTCGACAATCCGCAGGGGGCGATGGCGGGGCAGAGAAAAACCCCCTCCGAGGATGTGATCGCCGCCTCCGGGCAGATCGCCGCCTTTTTAAAGGAGCATCGCGCCGACTTTTCCGACGAACCCTTATATGCCACCGCCTCCCACCTCTTTTCCTATCTCGTCCCGCAGGCGGGGCGGAAGGAGGAGGCCGCCCGCTCCTTCGTTCGGAAGGCGGTCGCCTTTTTCCGTCTGTACAGACCGATGCTGCGGGCAAACCGCGCCTTTCCCTTCAAGGAAAAGCTCCTCTTTCTGCTCGTCTCGCACGGGCTTCTCTATCAAAACGGAAGGATATCCAAGTTATGAGCGCTCTTTTTCTCTACGCCCACGGCGGAAGCGGCAACCACGGCTGCGAGGCGATCGTCCGCACCACCGCCGAGCTGCTTCACGAGCAGGATATCACGCTGTTTTCCACCCGCCCGCAGGAGGATCTCCGCTGCGGGCTGTCGGAGCTTTGCCGCGTCCGGGAGGAGAAGCAGCCCTGCTCCAAAGCCTCCCCCGCCTTTCTCTCGGCATATCTGGCGCTGAAGCTCCGTCGGGACTACCGCCCCCTTGACCGCCTCCCCTTTTCCAAAGCCGCAAGGGAGGTCGGGCGCGGCGATCTCGCGCTTTCGATCGGCGGCGACAACTACTGCTACGCCGATGTGATGAGATACGTCATGCTCCACGATATTTTCCGCAGGCGGGGCGCGGCGACGATTCTCTGGGGCTGCTCCATCGAGCCCTCTCTGCTCGGACGGAAGGAGCTTGCCGACGACCTTGCCTCCTATTCCCTCATCACCGCGCGGGAAACGATCTCCTACGAGGCGCTGAAGCGCGTCAATCCCAACACCATCCTCGTCTCCGATTCCGCCTTTTCCCTCAAGCCCCTCTTCCCCGCTCTGCCGGAGGGCTTTGCCGTCGGGAACACCGTCGGGATCAATCTGAGCCCGATGGTTCTGCAAAATGACCGGGAGGACGGGCTGACGATGCGGAATTATCGGAAACTGATCGGGGAGATTCTGCAAAACACCGACATGACGATCGCCCTGATCCCGCACGTCATCTGGGAGGGAAACGACGACCGTCAAAGCCTCGCGGAGCTGAAGGCCTTCTTCCCGCAGGAGGAACGGATCGTCACGATCCCCGATCTCGGCTGCCGGGAGCTGAAGGGGGTCATTTCGCAGTGCCGCTTCTTCGTCGGCGCAAGGACCCACGCCACCATCGCCGCCTACTCCTCCTGCGTACCGACGCTCGTGATGGGCTACTCGATCAAATCGCGGGGGATCGCGCGGGATCTCTTCGGAAACGAGGAGGGCTATGTGCTGCCGATCGGCTCGCTCCAAGACGAGGACGCGCTGACGGAGGCCTTCCGCGCGCTGATGAAGCGGGAGGATTCTGTCAGAAAACACCTGGCCGAGGTGCTTCCCGCCTATACCGAACGGGCTCTTGCGGGAAAAACGGCGCTCGGCAAACTGTGACGGCATCGCCGGATCAAGGAGAACTCGCATGAATGAACTTGTCAGCGTGATCATTCCCTGCTACAACGGGGAGAAATTCATCGCCCGCTCCGTCCGCTCCGTCGCGGAGCAGGACTATCCCCGCATCGAGCTGATCGTCGTCAACGACGGCAGCACCGACCGCACCGCCGAGATCCTGCGGGAGCTGAAGCGGGAATTCGACGGGGAGGGGCGCGAACTGATCTGCTTGTATCAGGAAAACGCCGGATTGGGAGGCGCCGTCAATGCCGGTCTGAAATCGGTACACGGGGCGTTTCTGACGCTTCTTGACGCAGACGACCGCTTTCTTCCCGGATCGATCTCGGCGCGGGCCGCCTTCCTCCGTGACCGCCGCGACTGCACCGGAGTCAGAAGCAACGGCTGGCACGTCTTCGGAGAGAACCGATATCTTTTTGTCACCGATGAAACAGAAAAAGCGAAAGAAGATATCCTGCCCCTGCTGATGGAGGGCACGACCAACAATTGGAGCGGCAGCTATATGCTCCGCACCGACGTCCTCTTTTCTCACTATCCCGATCGGGAGATCTACCCCTCCCGTTTCGGACAGAATCTCCAGCTTCTCTGCCCCTGCGCCTTTTCCGGCAAGATCGGCTTCCTTGACATCCCGCTGACGGAATACATCCACCGCCCCTGCTCCCTGAGCAGTGCAGAGAATACCGGGGAGGCAAAGAAAAAAGAGCTGATCAACGCCGACGGCTATCACGACATCCGTCTGAAGGTGATCTCACATTTGTTCGGATCGCTTTCGGGGAACGAGGCGCGGCGATTTATCACCCTTGCCGACCGCTCCCTCTACCGTCAGCGGATGCACATCGCGATCGGAAGCGGCGACCGCGCGCTGCTCAAGGAAAGCTATCAAAGCCTTCGGGGCTGCGGCGCCTCCCTCAACGACCGCATCGATTACTATCATACGGCCTGCCGGCCGCTGTCCCTGCCGCTCCGCGCCCTGCGGAAGCTGCTCACGCGCTGCGGGAGGGGAGCCTCATGCTGACCGAGGCGGATTACCGCAAGGCGATCGGCGCCAATCCGGCCGCGGTCTTCTCCCTGTCGGCAAAAAGCGGAAGAGCGGCCTTCCTCCGAAAATGCCGTGAAACGACGACCCTGTCGGAATTTGCCGCCCTCTGCCTGCGTTACAGCCGTCCCACCCTCTCCGAAAAGGGGAAAAAGACCGCCGGGCGGCTGATCAGACAGCTCGGAAAAATCATTCCAAAGAAATAAGGTGCCGTGTATCATGAAAAAGAAAACCGATGCGGCGGAGAATTTCACCACCGTCATCTCCTCCGAAAAAAAGCTCTTTGACCTCCGCCTCGGAGAGCTGTTCCGATATCGCGATCTGGTCCTTCTTCTGGTCAGACGCGACTTTGTCTCCAAATACAAGCAGACGGTGCTGGGGCCGCTTTGGGCGGTGATCCAACCGCTTCTGACCACCGTCGTCTTTACCGTGATCTTCGGCAGTCTGGCGGGGCTGACCACCGCCGACAGCGCCCTTCCCGCCGCTGTTCCCGCCTTCCTCTTCTACATGGCGGGCACGGTTCAGTGGAGCTATTTCTCGTCCGTCGTCACCACCACCTCCGGCACCTTCATCGCCAACAGCCATGTCATGGGGAAGGTCTATTTCCCCCGTCTGGCGGTTCCTGTCGCCTCCTCGCTCTCGAATATGATCTCCCTCGGCATTCAGCTCGCCCTCTTTTGCGCCCTCTATCTGGTGCTGGCGCTGACGGGGCAGGCGCAAGCCTCCCCCGACGCGATGCTGCTGCTTCTGCCGCTTGTGATCCTGCAGCTGATGCTGCTGTCGCTGAGCTTCGGGGTCATCATCTCCTCCCTCACCACCAAGTACCGCGATCTTGCGATGCTGGTCGGCTTCGGGCTTCAGCTCTGGCAGTACGCCTCCCCCGTCGCCTACGGGCTTCGGCTGATCCCGGAGCGTTGGCTTCCGTTCTATCTTCTGAATCCCGTCACCCCCCCTCTGCTGCTCTTCCGCCGCGCCGTTTTCGGGGTCGGATGGTTTCATGCCGGCTATTATCTGCTGAGCTGGGGGATCACGCTGCTGCTCTTCGCGATCGGGGTCCTGCTCTTCAACCGCATTGAAAAGACCTTCACCGATACCGTCTGAAGACGGCTTCTCCTCCATTTCATACCGAAAGGAATCATTATGACAGATCAGATCATGATAAAAGCCGAGAACGTCTCGAAGGAATACCGCCTCGGCGTGATCGGCGGCACGACGCTGCGCGAGGAGCTGCAGCGCCTCGGCGCAAGGCTGCGCGGAAGGGACGACCCTACGCGGAAGCTCGGAGAGTCGGCGCTTGCCCGCGGGGAGCGGTTTCTTGCGTTGGACGGCGTGTCCTTTGCGATCCGCAAGGGGGAGGCGGTCGGCATCATCGGGCACAACGGCGCGGGCAAATCCACGCTTCTGAAACTGATCACGCGGGTCACCGCGCCGAGCGGCGGACGGATCGGGCTGAACGGACGGGTCGCCTCGATGCTGGAGGTGGGGACAGGCTTTCATCCCGAGCTGACGGGGCGGGAGAACATCTACATGAACGGCGCGATCCTCGGCATGAGCCGCAGCGAGATCGACGACAAGCTCGAGCAGATCGTCGATTTTTCGGAGGTCAGACCCTTCATCGACACCCCCGTCAAGCGCTATTCGTCGGGAATGTACGTCAAGCTCGCCTTTTCGGTCGCCGCCCATCTCGATTCCGAGATCGTCATCATGGACGAGGTGCTGGCGGTGGGGGATATGGCATTTCAGAAAAAATGCCTTGACAAAATGCGGCAGGCCGCCACCGTCGAGGGGCGCACCGTCCTCTATGTCAGCCACAACATGAGTACCATCCGCCAGCTCTGCGACCGCGTGATCGTGCTGAACAAAGGAAAGATCGTCTTCGACGGCGGCGTGGAGGAGGGGATCGAGCAATACACCAAAAGCAGCGTCGGCTTTCAGACGGTCTATGACTGCTTCGGACGGCATACCGGCTATCACACCGACGAAAAGCTCCATATCGACACCGTTTCCTATCCGAACAAGGACTATCCCTCCTTCCGGGACGCCGAGCCGATCGAGCTGGCCGTCGACTATACCGCATCGGAGCGACTGGAGCGGCTCGCCTTCCGCGTCACGGTCAAGACGCGGGAAAATCAGACGATCGGAATGGCGGCCTCCCCCGCCTGTCTTTGCGCCGAGAAGGGCAAAAACCGTGTGCTGCTGCGGCTGAATGCCGACGCGCTCGCGCCGGGGAAATATTGCCTGAAGCTCGTCGCCTTTTCCATGGGCGCGCTCGGCGCCAATCAGACGCACGACGTCGTCGAGACCGCCTGCGCCTTTGAAAAGCAATGCGGCGGCGATTCCGACAAATTGCTCTGGAATTCCTCCTGGTGGGGGCATCTGATGCTGCCGGAGCTGACGGCGGAGGAAACCGATCATGGCTAAGGATTTTCTTTATCCGCTTCGCCGTCTGCACGGCTTTCTTCACGACGCGACGGAAGCTCATCGCAAGAAAGCCGCCTTCCTGCGGGAGGTATACCGTCCGCTGCGCCAAGAAGCAAAGGAAGATCCCGCCCTCGTCTATCTGGTACTGACACCCTCCCACGGAAATCTCGGAGACCATGCCATCGCCCTCTCGGAGAGTTCCCTTCTTGACAGTCTCGGCATCCGATATCGGGAGATCACGGGCAGGCAGCTCTTCCCCTTCGCCCGCTTTCACCGCCTCTCCTTCATGAACCGCCACACGATCCTGATCAACGGCGGCGGCAATCTCGGCACGATCTGGTTTTCGACCGAGCTGCTGCATCGGAGGCTCGTCCGCGCCAACCCCGATTCCCGCATCGCCATCCTTCCGAACACCATTCACTACGAACAGTCGGCGTGGGGAAGGAAGGAGGAGCAGCGGTCTTCCCGGCTCTACAACCGCCATCCCGCCCTGCTCTTCTGCGCCAGGGAAAAGACGTCCTATGAGACGATGCGCCGCCTCTACCGCCATGTGCTGCTCTGCCCCGACGTCGTTCTGTTCCTCAACGAAAGCGAGAAGCAGGAAACCCGCCGCGGCTGTCTGCTCTGCCTCCGATCGGATATCGAACAGACGAGAACTGACGGGGACACGAAGATCATCCGTACCGAAGCGGAGGCGCTGTTCGGGAGGGACGTGCTTCTCACCGATATGTTCGTCGGTGACACGGTTCTCCCCGAGGATCGTCGGAAAACCGTGGAGGCGAAGCTGCAGGAATTCCGCTCCGCGGAGCTTGTGATCACCGACCGTCTTCACGGTATGATCTTTGCCGTCATCACCGGCACGCCCTGCATCGTGATCGACAGCAAAAGCCCGAAGGTGCGGGGCTGCTACGAGTGGGTCAGAGACCTGCCCTATCTTCGCTTTGCCGACCGTCCGGAGCAAATCGGAGAGCTGTTCCGGCAGATCCCCGATCAGCGCTTTCTGTATGATCCCGAACGCTTTGCGGAATACCGCGAAAAGCTTCTTCTGGCGCTTCGGGAGCTTTGCGATTGTCCCCCTGCCCCCTGATCTCCGTTTCAGAAAGGATCGTATTCCATCATGCCGCTCATCAGCATAATCGTGCCCGTTTATCGGGTCGAAGCCTATCTTGACCGCTGCGTCGAAAGCCTCCTTGCCCAGACCTTCCGTGACTTTGAGCTGATCCTGGTCGACGACGGCAGCCCTGACCGCTGTCCCGCCCTCTGCGACGAATGGGCAGAGCGGGACGGCCGTATCCGCGTGATCCACAAGCAAAACGGGGGACTGTCCTCCGCCCGGAACGCCGGGCTTGACGTGATGGAGGGGGACTATGTGATCTTTGTCGACAGCGACGACGCCGTCCATCCGCAGATGCTGGCGCTTCTTCTTTCGGCGCTGACCGAGACCGACGCCGATATCGCCGTTGCGGAATTTGAAGTATTTTCTTCCGATGCGCTGCCCCCCTCCGCCTCCGAGGAGATCCGGAACCCGCCGCTGACGCTTCTTGATCTCTCGGCGGGATTCACAAACAAGCTCTTTGCCGAGTTCTCCAATTCCCCCTGGATGAAGCTCTACCGAAGGCAGCTCTTCGAGGCTCTCCGCTTCCGGGAGGGGCTGCTGTATGAGGATCTGCACCTCAAGCCCTATCTCCTCCTTCACCCCTCGGTCAGACGCATCGTGCAGTGCGGGGCGGTGCTGTATTACTACTACAAGAGCGCGGAAAACGTCTCGATCATGCAATCGGCCCTCACCCCCGCCAAGCTTCATTCCGCGATCTTCAGCAGCCTCGACCATTACCGCCTCTACAAAAGGGAGGGACTGTCGGAGTTAGCTTTCGTCGTCTCTTATCAGCTCATGCTGAATTTCGTCGTCGCCTCTCTTGCCGCGCATCGGAACAAGGCGCTTCGCAAATCCTTCTATTCCCACTATTCCCGCTGCTTCTTTCACTTCCTCTTTCTCCCCCCCGCCATGCTTTCTTTCAAGAACAAGCTGGTTTTCTTCTCGACCGCCCTGCCCTTTCGGGCGCTGAAGGATCGCTACCGCAGGATGTTTCGGCAGGAACGGGCGCTTCAGCAGCCGAATAATTTCCTCAATTATGTCTGAAACGATAGAATTATCTGCCGAGACATGGTATAATGAAGATATACCGAAACGCAATTACTGCCTCAGCTCAGGCAGATCAAAGAGTTTTTGGCTATCTTCGCTTTGCCGACCGTCCCCTGACCGCTGTTTCAGAAAGGAACGTACTTCATCATGCCGCTTATCAGCGTAATCGTACCCGTCTATCGGGCCGAAGCCTATCTTGACCGCTGCGTCGAAAGCCTCCTTGCCCAGACCTTCCGTGACTTTGAGCTGATCCTGGTCGACGACGGCAGCCCTGACCGCTGTCCCGCCCTCTGCGACGAATGGGCAGAGCGGGACGGCCGTATCCGCGTGATCCACAAGCAAAACGGGGGACTGTCCTCCGCCCGGAACGCCGGGCTTGACGTGATGGAGGGGGACTATGTGATCTTTGTCGACAGCGACGACGCCGTCCATCCGCAGATGCTGGCGCTTCTTCTTTCGGCGCTGACCGAGACCGACGCCGATATCGCCGTTGCGGAATTTGAAGTATTTTCTTCCGATGCGCTGCCCCCCTCCGCCTCCGAGGAGATCCGGAACCCGCCGCTGACGCTTCTTGATCTCTCGGCGGGATTCACAAACAAGCTCTTTGCCGAGTTCTCCAATTCCCCCTGGATGAAGCTCTACCGAAGGCAGCTCTTCGAGGCTCTCCGCTTCCGGGAGGGGCTGCTGTATGAGGATCTGCACCTCAAGCCCTATCTCCTCCTTCACCCCTCGGTCAGACGCATCGTGCAGTGCGGGGCGGTGCTGTATTACTACTACAAGAGCGCGGAAAACGTCTCGATCATGCAATCGTCTCTCACCCCCGCCAAGCTCCATTCCGCGGTCTTCAGCAGCCTCGACCATTACCGTCTCTACAAGCGGAAGGGGTTGTCGGAATTTGCCCATATCGCCGCCTATCAGCTCGTGCTGAACTTCGTCGTCGCCTCCCTTTCCGAGAATCGGAGCAAGGCGTTCCGCTCCGCCTTCCGGTCCCACTATTTCCGATGCTTCTTTCACGTCCTCTTTCTCCCTCCCGCCATGCTTTCCTTCAAGAACAAGCTGGTCTTCTTCTCCACCGCACTGCCCTTCCGGGCGCTGAAGAATCGCTACCGCAGGATGTTTCGGCAGGAAAGGGCACTTCAGCAGCCGAATAATTTCCTCAATTATGTCTGAAACGATTGAAATATCAGGCGGAACATGATATAATGAAGGTGTATCCGAAAGAAATTACCGAAAAAACGGAGGTGTCTCTCATGGATTCCGAAAAAATCATCTGGAAGGACAGAAAGCGCACGATCTTCGGGCTTCCCTGGTCCTTTACGCGGTACTGTCTCACCGAAAACAAGCTGCTGATCGATATCGGACTGTTCTCCCGCACCGAGGAGGAGATCCGCCTCTATCGGATCATGGATATCACGCTGAAGCGCTCTCTCGGGGAGCGCCTCTTCGGGCTCGGCACGATCCACTGCTGCTCCGGGGACAAGACCAGCCCGGAGTTTGACATCAAGCACATCAAAAAGCCGAAGGACGTCAAGAATATGCTCTCCGACATGGTGGAAAAGGAGCGCACGGAGCGCCGCGTCGGGCTGCGGGAATTCATGGACGGAAGCGACGACGAGGAGATGGGCGGTTCGGAGGGCGATCAGCCGCTTGCCGAGTAATCGCCGCCTTCCCCGCAGAGAGTATGCGCATCGGGGCTTTGCCGGAAAATCCGGCAAAGCCCCTTTCGTTATCGTTTGGTTTTTTTCAAAGCGCGAAGTCCCTTCAGCCCGTAGTGTCCCGCCGCCGCAAGCAGCGTCATCAGCGCAAGATAATCAAGATAAAAGAGCAGCCGCGGTTCGTCGTAATCGAGGAAAACGAATTCGCTCCTCAGGAAGAGATAGGTCGGGAAATCCCGTTTGATGAAGACGACCAATCCCCATCCCGAAATCACGGCGGCAACAGCGGCAGCCGCCCGCCGCCTCCCCTTTGTCGGCGCACCGCGGGAGAAGCGCTTGCGGAGCGCGTCGAGGAGCAGTTTCCAATGCAGGCCGAGATGCAGACTCATGAGCAGATAGCCCCAATACGCGCCGAGAATATGCAGGCGACGCGCCAGCGCCATTCCCTTTTCGATCGGCAGGTCGGCAAAGAGATGCCGCGACATCACAACGCCGCTGTACGCCTGTGCCGCCATCGAAAGCAGGACGGAGAGGTCGACGATCAGCATCACGACGCGGTAGGGTGTGTATTTGCCCTTTGTTAGATTCCGATGCCAGCTCAGATTGAGCAGATGATGCGCGACAAACAACACCGTCATCCCCGCGCCGATCCATTCGTGCGCTGCCTCTCCCCAGAACTGATAGCCGCTGAGCAGCAACAGCAGCGCCGCCGTCATCAGCAGATCCACCGCCGGCTTGAGCATTCGCTTGATCTTCATGCCTTTTCCTCCTTTTCGATACGGAAGCTCTGCCGTCTGCGGGGCTCTCCTCCGCCCCGGTGCGCAGGGAGCTACCTCTCATCCTGTCCCCGCCGCACGGCGTTGACTTTCCCCGCGCCCCGCTCCGCCCTCCGGGCAGGCGCAAATCGGCGTGTTTTTCCGAAATCCGGAACAGATCCCGTTCATCTTTGCCGTCGACGCGCGTATCCCTTCCCGGCTTCCCGCCGCGAGGCAAACCATCGCGCACGCCCGTCAGAGCGGCGGATTTTCCGCCATCACCCCGACCGGCCGATGGGGCAGGTACGGGGCTTCCAGATAGGCGTTTTCCTCCCGGCTCAGCTCCAGCATGACCGCCCGCGCCGCGCCCTCCAGCTGCCGGAGATTCGTTACTCCGACCACAGGGGCTTCCGTCCGTCCCATCAGCCATGCCAGCGCGACCTCTGTCATCGAGACACCGCGGCGATCCGCCACCTCCGCCACACGGCGGATGATCCGGCTGTCCTGCCGCGCGGTGGCGTCGTATTTTCCCTTGGCATAGAGATCCTTCCGAAGCCGCTCGGTCCGATCGCCCGGCCTTCTTGCCAACCGTCCGCCCGCCAGCGGACTGTAGGGAGTCATGGCAATCTTTTTCTCGCGGCAGAGCCGCGCCATCTCCCGCTCCTCCTCCCGGAAGATCAGGTTATAGTGTCCCTGCACCGAGATAAAGGGCGGGAAGCCCTCCCGCTCCGCCAGCGCATTAGCCTCCGCGAGCTGATAGGCGTAGCAATTGGTGATGCCGATATACCGGACCTTCCCCGCCGCGACCGCACGGTGCAGCCCGTCCATGACCTCAAAGAGCGGCGTGCGGTAATCCCACATATGGCAGATGTATAGATCGATATGATCCCGCCCGAGGCGCATCAGGCTCTCATCGAGCATTCTCGCAATATGCTGCTGCCCCGATACCCCGCGTTCGATCTCCTCGACGCTGCGGGGAAGAAATTTGGTGGCGACCACCGCCTCCCCCCGTCGGTCAAGGGCCCGGAGCGCGCTTCCGAGATACAGCTCGCTCGTTCCCCCCTGATAGGCCGCGGCGGTATCGAAGAAACTGATTCCCAATTCAAGCGCCCGTCCGACAATCTGCCCGGTCTGCCGCTCGTCGACCGTCCACTTGTGCGGGCCGTCCTCCCGGCTTCCGAAGCCCATGCAGCCGAGGCAGACGCGCGAGACCCGCAGCGCCGAATTGCCCGGCATCGTATATTGCATCGTGTCCTCCTTCCGCGCCACGTCGGGCGCTTCCCTCTTACGTCACGTTCCCCTCTGCGGGCGCGCAGTCTCTCCGTCGGGGGATCGCCCTATCCGCCGGAGCGGCGGTGCGCCGCCCCGATCGGAAAGGCGCTTTCTTCCGGAACATCTTGGTTATATTTATTATAGGCTATTTTTCTTGAAATGTCCAATACTTATATTTTATCACGAACTATGCTTTTCAGGTATTGTATGACAGGGCCGCCACAAAAAAAGCCGCCCCCTTCGGGGGGCGGCAGCGGCTCTGTTTATGAGATCAGAAAATCCTCCCACAGCTTGGTCATGTAGTCAAGCGTTGCGGCATCGAGATTGCGGAAGGCATACTTGGCATAGGAAGCGGCAAAGTCGTAGTCCTCGGGATACAGAACCTTGATGGCCTCCTCTCCCATCTCCTCCCGATACTCCTCGCTGTTCAGCACCAGCGTATTGGGGGAAGCGTAGCAATGCATCAGGGAGTTGGCAACCGCCGCATCCTCCATGAGCATGAAATTGATATACGCCTCGGCAGCCTCCTTGTGCTCGGAGGTCTTAAGCACGCACATCGCGTCGACATAGACGTTGGAATGCTCCGGCAGGAAGCAGCGCAGATCGACGTCGTCGGCCTGCTCGCTCTGCATCGTGAAAAAGTCCCCGACGTAGTATGCGCCGATGGCGGCCTCGCCCGATTCCATCATATTGAAGATCTCGTCCATGACCAGACCCTTGCGCAGAGGCGTCTGCTCCTTCAGCTTGGCAACCGCCTGATCCCAGACGGCCTTATCGGCGGAGTTGACGTCAAGATCCATCATATACATCGCGGTGGCAAAGGCGTCGCGGGGGTTATTGAACTGGAGGATTTCTCCCTTGTACTTCTCGTTCCACATGACCTCCCAGCCGGTCACATCGGCGGGATCGACCTCATTCGCGTCGTAGATGATGCCCACTACGCCGTAGGTATAGGGAACGGTATACTTGTTTTCGGGATCGTAGTGCAGATTCCGATACTTTTCGTCGATATTCTTGTAGGCGGGGATATTGTCGAAATTCAGCTCCGCCAGCATATCCTTTTCAATGAAATATTCGATCATATAGTCGGAGGGCACGATGACGTCATACTTGACCGCGCCGGTCTCCAGCTTGGAACGGAGGCTCTCGTTGGAATCGAAGGTATCGTAGTTGACGCGGATCTTCTGCCCGTAGGTCTCAAAATACCACTTCTCGAATTCCTTGTTGGTGTCATAGGTTCCCTCTTCTCCGATCGAGATATACTCGCCCCAATTATAGACGTTGAGGACGATGGTATCCCCGTCGGAACAGCCGGTGAGCGCCGCAGCCGCGGCAAGGAGGAGGGCGGCAAGCGCCGCAAGAATGAGTTTTTTCATTGATTTGATCCTTTCTTTTACAGTCTGCGGAAGGGCTACGGAGTGGGAATCCCCGTCTGCTCGCCGCGATTTAGGCTCTTTCTGATTCTGGCCAGCTTGCGCTCGTCGCGGGTGCTGATGATATTGCTTGAGACAAGCAGGATCAGAATGACGGCAAAAATGATGGTGGCCAGGGCATAGATCTTGGGGGTAACGGTCTTCTTGGTCATTCCGTAGATCAGCAGCGGCAGGGTCTGGAAGCTGCTGCCCTTGGTGAAGTAGCTGATGACAAAGTCATCGAGGGACATGGTAAAGGCCATCAGCCCTCCTGTCATCACGCCCGGCATGATCTCCGGCAGCTCCACCTTGAAAAAGGACTGGAGGGGGGTGCAGCCGAGGTCGAGCGCCGCCTCCGGCATCGACTTGTCCATCTGACTGAACTTCGGCAGAACGGAGAGGATGACATAGGGCAGGCAGAAGGTGACGTGGGCGATCAGCATCGTCCTGAAGTTGAGCGATTCCGAAAATCCCAGCATCGTCCCGACAAAGACGAACATCAGCATCAGCGCGATGCCGGTGATGATATCGGGATTCATCATCGGGATATTGGTGACTGTCATGACGGTGGATTTGAGGAGCTTGCGCCGCATCTTGCTGATGCCGTAGGCGGCCGCCGTCCCCATGACCGTCGAGATCGCGGCGGAGACCACCGCCAGCACGACCGAATTGCGGAGCGCCGTCAGCGTCGCGTCGTCCTCGAAGAGATTGCGATACCACCTCATCGAGAAGCCGGACAGGTTGACGGTGCTTTTGCCCTCGTTGAAGGAAAAGACGATCAGCACCGCGATGGGCGCAAAGAGGAAGACGAAGAGCAGAATAATGTAGACGGTGGATATGATCTTATGATTCTTTTTCACGGCATAAGCCCTCCTCCGCTGCTGTTGTCGGAAAACCGGTCCATGACGAACATCCCGGCAAGCAGGAGCAGCATCAGCACGAAGGAGATCGCCGCCGCCATGTGCAGGTTATTGGAATTGAACTGCGTCTCAATGGCGTCTCCGATCAGATAGAAGTTGCCGCCGCCGAGCTTTCTTGAGATATAGAAGGTGGAGATGGAGGGAACAAAGACCATCATGACTCCCGAAACCACGCCCGGCAGGCTCTGGGGCACGATGACCTTGCGGAAGACGGCGAAGGGGTTGCAGCCGAGGTCGGAAGCCGCCTCCACCAGCCGATGATCGAGCTTGGTCATGATGGAATAGATCGGCAGGATCATATAAGGCAGGTAATCATAGACCATTCCGACCACCACGGCCCCCTCGGTATACATCATGCGCATCGGCCCGATGCCGAGGCTCTCCAACGCGCCGTTGATGATGCCGGTATCCTGAAGCAGCACCATCCACGCATAGGTGCGGATCAGGAAGTTCATCCACATCGGGAGCATGATCAGCATGATCAGGGTCTTCTGCTTCTTCGGATCGGTGCGCGCGATGAAGTAGGCGGCGGGATAGCCGATGAGCAGGCAGATCAGCGTCGCCAGCAGCGCCAGCTTGACCGAGCGGAGCAGGATCGTCAGGTACTTCGGGGTGAAGAACGCCTTGATATTCTCCAGCGTAAAGGCAAAGTCACGGTCGGTGAAGGAATAGTACGCCACAAAGATCAGCGGGATCACGATGAACAGCACCGCCCAGAAAAAATAGGGGGCGGCGGCGAAGCGCTGAAGCAGCGACCGCGTCACCGAGACCTTTTTCGTCCTGGTAGAAGTCATGGCTCACTCCTCCTCCGGCTCTTCGGTATCGGAGAGATGCTCCATCTCCTCCGAGAAGGTGGAATAGTCCCCGAACATTCCGGAGAACTCCGACTTTTTCATGACATGGATCGCGTCGGGCTCGATATAAAGCCCGATCACCGACCCGTTTTCGACATAATCGGTGGTCTGGATCATCCACTTGAAGCCGCCGATATCGACGATGATCTCGAAATGCACGCCCTTGAAGGTGACGCTGGTCACGGTGCCGATCAGCATTCCGCGCTCCGGCGAGACGACGTCGACATCCTCCGGGCGCACCACCACATCGACCGGCTCGTGCTTGAGGAAGCCGGAATCGAGGCAGCGGAATTTCATGCCGGAGAAGCTGACGTAATAGTCGTCGAGCATCTGTCCGTCGAGGATATTGCTCTCCCCGATGAAATCCGCCACAAAGGCGTTCTGCGGCTCGTTGTAGATATCCTCCGGCGTTCCGATCTGCTGGATTTCCCCGTTGTCCATGACGACGACGATATCGCTCATGGAGAGCGCCTCCTCCTGATCGTGGGTGACGTAGACGAAGGTGATCCCCATTCGCTGCTGTATATTCTTCAGTTCGAGCTGCATATCCTTGCGGAGCTTCAGATCGAGCGCGCCGAGCGGCTCGTCCAGCAGCAGCACGCGGGGCTCGTTGATGAGAGCGCGCGCAATGGCGACCCGCTGCTGCTGGCCGCCCGACAAGGTGCTGATGCTCCTTTTTTCAAAGCCCTTGAGGTTCACAAGCTCGAGCATTTCCTGTACTTTTGCGGTAAGACCCGGCCCCGACGCTCCCTTGAGCTTCGGACCGAAGGCGATATTTTCAAAAACATTCAGATGGGGGAACAGGGCGTATTTCTGAAACACCGTGTTCACCGGACGCTTATAGGGCGGAACGTCGTTTACGGCCTTGCCGTCAAAATACACCACCCCTTCGTCGGGCGATTCAAACCCGCCGATAATTCTCAGGGTCGTGGTTTTGCCGCAGCCCGACGGACCGAGCAGCGTGACAAATTCCTTGTCACCGATCTCCAGATTGATTCTCTTGAGAACCATCTCGTCGTCAAAGGACTTGACGATGTTTTCCAATCGAATGATCTTATCCGCACTGTTATTCATCTCTCACTTATCGACCGCCTTTCGAAAGGGTATTGAACGAAATTCCGGCAGAGGCGCCCGGGTTTTCAGCACAAAAAAAGTATTGACGCGAAAAGCCGTTCCGAACGGAGCAAGCCCCGCCCTCCGCGCAGTCTGCGCGGCTATCCTCTGCAGTTTCGGAAAATACGGTTACATTGTAGCAGACTATCCGGCAAAATGCAATAGTTTTCGCAAAATTTCTTGAAATTTCGTCATTATTCAATATTATACGGAATTATTGGCGGTTTTATTTAATTATATTAGGGAAAACGCGCGGATTCTTTGATTTACTCCGTTTTCCCCTTCTGCCCGCCCCGAATAAAGACCGAGAAAAACAGGGCGCAGGAGAGGAGGAGCAGCGATGGATTTCCCTCCCGCACAAAGAAGAGGTAGACGGCGATCAGCCACATGAAAAACACCCCCGCAAAGGAAAAGATCCGCAGCACGGCGTCGGCTTTTTCCTCGCTTGCAAGGGCGCAGAGGGCGCTTTTCAGCATTCCCCCGCCGTCCAGCCCCTCCACCGGCAGCAGATTGGTCAGCGCCAGCGTGAGATTGGCGGCGATGCTCCATTCCCGGAGCGCGCCCTGCGGCGCAAGCAGCAGCAGACCCGCCGCCGCAGCGTTAAAGGCCGCCCCTGCCGACGCGATGAGAAAGTCCCGTCGGTAAGAGCGCAGCGGCGCGTCGAGCCTGATCTCCGCCCCGAAGGGCCAGACGATGATCTCCGTGATCCCGACTCCGCAGAGCTCCGCCGCCGTCATATGCCCCAGCTCGTGCAGCAGCGCCGCGCCGAGGGTGATCGGAAAAACCGGACTTCTGTCGGAGAGCAGAAGCAGCAGATAAAAGAGAAGACTGACAAGGGGAAGGCGGACCCTCACCCTCGCACGATATTTTTTATCCTTCAAGCTATTGTCACCCGTGTTCCGTTGTGATATAATAAGGTAATCCCGTTTGATCCTGAGGAGGGCTTCCGATATGACCGGCAAAACACTCGGCCTGTATTTCCATATTCCGTTCTGCCTGAGCAAGTGTCCCTACTGCGACTTCTACTCCGGCACCGATACCGCCGCCGTCTCCCGCTACACCGACGCGCTGGTGCTTCATATGGAGGATTATGCGGCGAGCGCCGCCTCCTATGACGTCGACACCGTCTTTTTCGGAGGCGGCACCCCGACCGTCCTGCCGCTCCCCCGCCTGCTCGACCTCATCGACGGCCTGTATGACAATTTTACGCTGCAGGAATCTGCGGAATTCACCATCGAGGCCAACCCCGCGACGATCTCGGCATCGGGCCTGCGCCGTCTCCGCCGCGCCGGCGTCAACCGGCTCAGCATGGGGCTGCAGAGCGCCGATCCGGGCGAGCTGAAGGCGCTGGGGCGCATCCACAGCTTTGAGGACTTCACTGAGAGCTTCCGCGCCGCCAGAAAAGCCGGCTTCTCCAATATCAACATCGACCTGATGTACGGCATCCCGAACCAGACCATTGAAAGCCTGACCGAAACGCTGGAGCGGGTCTTCGCGCTCGATCCCGAGCATATCTCCCTCTACGGCCTCCGCATCGAGGAGGGCACGCCCTTCGCGGAGCGGAAGGGGAAGCTCGCTCTGCCGGGGGAGGACGCGGAATGGGAGATGTATGCCCGCGCCGTCGAGCTGCTTGCAGAGCATGGCTGGGCGCAGTATGAAATCAGCAACTTTGCAAAGCCGGGCAGGCAGTGTCTGCACAACCTCCGCTATTGGAACTGCGAGGAATATCTCGGCTTCGGGCCGGGGGCGCATTCCTATTTCGGCGGACGGCGCTTTGCCTACCGCCGCGATCTGGAGGCGTACATTGCCTCGCTGGAGTATCCCGGCAGCGTCCCCGATCTGCTCTCGGAGGACTATGCGCTCCGGCCTTCGGAGCGGCTGGGTGAGTATGTCATGCTTCGCATGCGCCTGACCGACGGCGTGAACACCGACGATTTCGCCGCGCGCTTCGGCATCAGCTTCGAGAAAATGTTCGCAAAATACCTCCCGCTCTATCTCGACAACGGTTTCATGAAGCAGGAGGATCGCCGCTACTTCTTCACCCCGAAGGGGATGTTCGTCTCCAATTATATCCTCTCCGCCATGCTGGATTTCGACAGCGATATCATCCGCGGGATCGCAGACGGCAGCGATCGCTGACCGACGCGACAGAAAAAGCCTCTTCTCCGAAGCTTTTTTTCGTATCTGCCGGACGCGCCTCCGCCTGGGCGCCCCCCGTTCTGCTCCTCACACCATCAGCGGAGAGGCAAGCAGCAGCCGTCTGATCCGCGCGTAGATGCCCTCCGCCTCCCGCAGCGGCAGCGGATTCCGTCCCAATCCGCACTCGACGGTAAAGCCCGGTCGGTCATAGGCGAGGATAAACCAATCCTTCAGCCCGCCGAAGCAGGCGGCGGGCTCCGGTCTTGCCACCCGATAGCCGCTGAGCGCCGCCATCCGTCCCGCAATGACTCTGCCGCCCGGCGGATAATATCCGTTGTAATCGGCATAGATTTCCTCCCCCTGCGTATGCAGCGCCGTCAGCATCGCGATATCCGTCGTGCGGATCAGGCCGCAGAGCGCCGCCGTTTCCGGCTCCGACTCGGGATATTCCCCCGCGTAGCGGGTCGCGCCGCCCCCGCGGATCCCCAGCGCCGCCTCCTGCGCCTTGTATTCGGCAAAGCCGGCATTATAGTTATGGTTGAGATCCACGCCCCGCCCGTTTGCCTGCCATCGGCCGAAATCCCCACCGCTCATGGCAAGCAGGCGATCGGTCAACGGATTTTTCGGATCGCAGCCCCTGCACTGCAGCTCGATCCCGTCGGGATTGAGCATCGGAACGGCCATAACCCGCCTCCTCCCGAAGAGCAGCGCCGCGTCGATCCCAGCGATCCGGCGGTTCTCCTCCACCGCCAGGCAATACTCCGCCAGATATCGCATGACGAGCAGCGAGGTCATCCCCTCCATGCCGTGATGCGCCCCGACCAGCAGAACGCTTCGTTCCCCCTCCCCGACGCAGAGAAGGGGAAGCTCCCGCCCTACCAGGCTTTTGCCGATGCTGCTCCCCACGACAAAGGGATACCGCTTCATCAGAAGCTCGATCTCCCGGCAGAGCCTGTCGTGCGTGTATCCGTCCGCTGCACCCATTCACCCATTCCTCCCGACCGTGTTTTCCCTTCAATATATTCCCCCTCCCCTCCCGATATGACAAAAGCCGAGCCTTACGGCCCGGCGGGGAAGGCGTCCTTCAGGACAGCTTATTCTGCAGACGGAGATTGTCTGCGATCATGGCGATGAACTCGGAATTGGTCGGCTTGCCGCGGTTATTCTGGATGGTATAGCCGAAATAGGAATTGAGCGTCTCGACGTCGCCCCTGTCCCACGCCACCTCAATCGCATGGCGGATGGCGCGCTCGACGCGGGAGGAGGTGGTGGCATATTTCTTTGCCACCGACGGATAGAGGATCTTGGTCACCGAGTTGATGATATCGGAGTCCTCGATCGTGAGCATGATGGCGGTGCGCAGGTACTGATAGCCCTTGATATGCGCCGGCACGCCGATCTGATGGATCACCTTCGTGACCTGCGTCTCAAGATCCGGCTCCCTGTCGCGCAGCCCCGAACGCCGCCCGGCACAGCGGACCGCGCAGATCCTCCGGATACGCTCGTCAAGCTGTTTGTAATCGATGGGGCGGAGCATACAGAAATCCGCGCCCGCCTCCGTCGCCTCGGCAAACATCGTCTGATTGTTCACCACCGAATACACCATGAAGGCCGGTACGCCTTCGGGACGAAGATTCAGAAGCTGCGCGCCCTTGATCACCTGTACGCAGTCGAGCTTGGAGAGCCATATATCGGTCAGCACGACGTCGGGGTGGCATTGATCGATCTTATAGAGCGCATCCTCTCCGTTGACCGCCTCCTCGATCTGCTTATATCCCAGCCCCGTCAGATTCGAACGGCAGCTCCGTCTGAAATCGGCATTTTCGTCTGCAATCAGGATTTTGATGTTCTGTTCCATTTTTAACCTCTCAGGTGATAGATTTTCGGTACGACAATAGAATACCATATTTTGGAAAATATTGCAATACCCGTCAGGATAAAATATTTAACAAAATTTTCCATCTGTTTTACAGCAATCTGAACAAAGGGTCGAAAACCGCCGTCGGAGGCTTTTGCCTGCCGCCGGGCATATCCGTCACTTTCCCCGCATACTATGGCAATACCGGGGAAAACAGCGTGCGGACGGATGTCCGCTGCGGAAAGGCGGAAAATATGGAGATCAAAATGAAGCTGTCGGTGTTTTGCTGTGCGGCAGCCTGTATGCTGACGGTGGCGGTTCCTCTGATTTCGGAGGCAACCTACGGCGGGCGAGGCGGGGAGGCGGGAGACCGATATCCGGGCGATCATGTGATCTGCCTGCCGGCGCAGCCGCAGGAAGGCACATCCGTCATCGGAGAAGTGCCGCAGGTGACGGGACAGGACGAGCCTCCCGCAGCGCCATCCGACGGGCAGCAGCCCTCCGAGCCCGAATCGGAGCAGCAAGACTCTTCCGACGGGGAGGACGGCGCGCTTCCGACCTATGGGGGAAGCTATCCCGTGAGGGTGCTTGACGCCAAGACCGGCAAAACTTCCGTGATGGAGCTGGAGGATTACATCACCGGTGTGGTGGCAGCCGAAATGCCCTACACCTTCAACAGCGAGGCACTGAAGGCACAGGCCGTCGCCGCCAGAAGCTACTGTCTGTACAAGCTCCGGGGAGGCTCCGGGCATGAAGGCGCGGACGTCTGCACCAGCTATGCCCACTGCGCCGCCTTTATCTCGGAGGAGGGGCTGACCGACCGATACGGCGAGGTGACGGCGAAGAAGGTTTTAAAGAAGATCGGGGAGGCGGTGCAGGCGACGGCGGGGCAGATTCTCACCTATCGCGGCGAGCCTGCCCTGGCGCTCTTCCACTCCCGCTCCCACGAATACACGGAGGCCTCCGTCAACGTCTGGGGAGGGGATTTACCCTATCTTGTTTCGGTCCCGACCCCGGAAGCCGACAGCGTCTCGACGGTCACCGTCACCGAGGAGGAGCTTGCCAGGCTTTTCCGCTCCGACTATGCCGTAAAGGTTTCCGCCTCCGACACGGCGACGCTGACCTCCGTAAAGAACGATACGGGACGGCAGGCATCGGTCTTCTTCGGAGGGCGGGAGCTGAAGGCGCGCAAGCTCAGAACGCTGCTCGGGCTGAAATCCTGTGATTTTGAATATGAAAAGACGGAGGAGGGCTGGGTCTTTACCGTCCACGGCTACGGACACGGCGTGGGCATGAGTCAGTACGGCGCGAATGAAATGGCCAAGAACGGCATCGGCTACGCCGATATTCTGACACACTACTATTCCGGCGTATCGATCGAAGCGATCGATACCGTCGAATCGCTTTGGGAGTCATCCTGATCCGTCTGTCGGAGTGCGGTCGGTGGCGTCCTGAGCCGGGGATGCCCGATCGCTCCGCATCCGCCGCATAATCCGACCTATCGGGAAATCCTTCGCGCAAATGGCCGTTTCAAAAGGGAGCCGCTTGCCGGGCAAGCGGCTCCCTTTCGTTGTTTTCCCGCAGCAGACCGCATCTGCGCCTCTTGTGCCGCCTCTTCTACAGCGATCCGCCCTGCAGCTTCCGCCGTTCAGTCGAGCTTCCTGTCGTACAGCAGGGCGGCGATCAGCACGACGATACAAGAGCCGGCGTTATGCACCAGCGCGCCGGTGGTCGGAGTCAGCACGCTTGCCAGCGACAGGACGATGGCGGCAAAATTGATGCACATCGACAGCGCAATGCTCCACTTGATGGTCTTGACCGTTGCGTCGGACAGACGTTTCAGATAGGGAATTCCCGCCAGATCGTCCCGCATCAGCGCAACATCGGCGGCGTCGACGGCAAGATCGCCGCCATAACCGCAGTTGGAGTGGCCAGCGCGAGGGCACAGGGGCAAAAGACCACCAGCACTGTCACCGCGGTGACGATATTGCGTGTGAAGAGATACGCGAGAACCGCTATCAGCAGCGCAACCGGCACCAGCAGACTTGCCGCGCGGTCCGTCAACCGCTGCATCGGCACCTGCTTGTTCTCCGCCTCCCGCACCATGCGGATCAGCTTGCGGAGGGAGCTGTCCTCCCAGACTCTTGTCGCTGAGATATCGATCGAGGCGAAGCGGTTGATCGTGCCGCAGAAGACCTCCTCTCCGACGCCCTTATCGACCGGCAGCGATTCCCCCGTCATCACCGACTGATCGACGGAGGTCTCCCCGCTGACGATCCTTCCGTCTGCCGGAATGCTTTCCCCCGGCAGAACCCGCAGCAGATCTCCCACCCCGATCTCATCGGCGGAGATCATCTCCTCCCGTCCGTCCCGCAGCCGGCGCGCCTTGGCCGGCGCAAGCTCTATCAGCTTCCGAAGCCCTTTTTTGGCACGATTGGCGGTCGCGTCCTCCAGCAGTGCGCCGATCGCCATGATGAAGGCAACCTCTCCCGCCGCAAAAAGATCCCCGATGGCGATCGCGGCGACCATCGCAAGTCAGATCAGCAGCGCCGAGGAGATCTTGCTGATACCCGGATTGACAATCACCCGCCTGATCGCCGGATACAACAGGGGAAGTCCGCTGATAACAATCGTCACACATGCGGGATCGAAGGGAAGGAAGGAGAGATACTCCCCCTCCCCGCCGAACTCCTCCGCCAGATGGGGGATCAGATCGAGCAGCAGAAACACCCCCGCCACAATCGTCATCTGCAGTCCCGCCAGAAAATCGTTCACTTTTTTGATCATTCTACACTCCGTTCCGCACGGCCTCCCTCATTTTCCTCTTGACAACGCATCGGGTTTGCCGTACAATAAATATGATAGAGAACACTTTGTTCTCTTTTATTGTATCATCCGCCGCAAAAAAATCAACAGGCAATCGGGGGAAGATGTTTGCTGCCGAACATTCAAAAAAACTGTACGGGAGGCCGATATGGACAGAAGGCAGAAAAAAACGAGGGCAGCCGTTTTTGCGGCATTCAGCGCCCTGCTTGCAGAAAAAAGCTACAGTAAAATCACGGTGCAGGAGATCATCGACGCCGCCGATGTGGGTCGGACGACCTTCTACGCTCATTTTGAGACCAAGGACGAGCTGCTGAAGGCGCTCTGTGAGGAGCTGTTCGGCCATATTGTCGACAGCGCTCTCGACGCCTCCAACACCCACGGGCTCTATTCCGACGGAAGCCGACCGGTTTCGGTCTTCTGCCAGCTTCTCCGTCATCTCCGCGAGAACGAGAACAATATCCTGAGCCTGCTGTCCTGCGAAAGCAGCGAGCTGTTCCTTCGCTATTTCAAGGACAGCCTGAACCGGCTGGTGGAATCGCAGCTGATCGGGCAAAGCCGCCATACCGCCGACGTCCCGCAGGATTTTCTCGTCAATCATATCTCCGGCAGCTTTGTGGAGATGGTGCTGTGGTGGCTCAGAGGCAAACGAAAGCAGTCGCCGGAAGAGCTGGATCGCTGCTTCCGCGCCGTGATCGAGCCGATCCTCTGATCGGCTTGGGAAGGCGGACCGTTGGGTCCGACGGCTGCAGAAACGGCCGCGGCATTGACTGCGGCATCGGCTGCCTCATACGCCGGCGCACGGTATCCGGGCACGGAAAACCCCCGAGCCCCTTCTTACGAGGGGCTCGGGGGGTACACGTCGGCATGAGGAGGCGTCATCAGGAAGGGTGCGGGGCAGACAAGCAGCCCCGCCCTCTTTTTTTCCGTCCTCTCCGCTTCAGGGCAGCGGCTTCCAGACCGACAATCCCATTTCGGCTTCGGCGGAAACCATACAGAACAGCATATCCTTGACTCTGGCGGCAGCCTCCCGCAGCTCCCGCTGCCATTGTCCCCGATAGGACCGCGCGTCAGCCGCCACGCCGTATGCCTCAACGCCAAGCTGCTCTGCGATATAAAGCGCCCGATAAAGATGATATTCCTGCGTCACAACGACGATTTTGCGATATCCGAGCAGCTTCTGTGCCCGATAAAGGCTGTCATAGGTCGAAAGGCCGTAGCCGTCGCAGCGGATTGCCTCCGTCGGAACGCCGCCCTCCTCCGAGACCCGCTTCATCGCGCCGACCTCATCGTAGCCCTCATACCGGCTGTCGCCGCTGACGAGCAGAACCGGCGAAACGCCGAGCTGATAGAGCCTCACACCGCAGTCAATCCGATCCTGCAGCATGGGACTCGGTGTTCCGTCCCCCCGCACCTGGCAGCCGAGGACCAGGATCGCGTCTACCTCCGGAAGCGCCGCCGCCTCCTCCGCCGAAAGGATGCGTCCCTTCGTGCCTCCCGTCACCGCGATATTCACCGCCGCGACCGCGATCCCTCCGAGCAGGCCGCAGAGAATCGCCGCGATCAGCAGAACCCGAAGCAGCCTGACTGCGCGGGACGGCGTTTTTTTCTTGATCTTTTGTCTCATTTCCGATTCCTTTCCGTTTCTCTCCGGGCAGCAGACGCGAGGATCGTTCCGTTTTCCCGATGCGGGGATATGGCAAGCCCTCTCTTACATCGCGAAGAGCGGTCCAGGACGTCAGTTCAGATAGATCCTCGGCAGGCGGGGTCTTGACAGCGAGCAAAGGATCTCATAGGAAATGGTCTCGGCTTCCGCCGCGATTTCATCGACCGAAATCGCGGCGTCGCCGTCCCGCCCGATGATCGTGGCGATATCCCCCGCCTCGACCCCCGGAATATCGGTCACATCCACCATCATCTGATCCATGCAGACCCGCCCGATAATCGGCGCGCGCTTCCCGCGGAGCAGGACGTTGCCGCAATTGGAGAGAAGCCTCGGCACTCCGTCGGCATAGCCCGCACAGAGGGTGGCGATCCGCGTGGTTCTCTCGGTCACGCAGATATGCCCGTAGCTGACGCCGGTGCCGGCAGGGACGGTCTTGACCAGCTCCACCCTCGTCTTGAGGGAGAGCGCGGGGCGGAGGGGAATACGGCTGCGGTCGACCTCGTCGGAGGGATAGACACCGTACAGGATGATCCCCGCCCTGACCATATCAAAGGCGGCATCAAGCTCCATGATTCCGGCGCTGTTCGCCATGCAGCGCTTCCCGAACGGCACGCCGGCCGCTGCCAGGCGGTCGGTGAAGCGGACGAAGCGGGAGAGCTGCTCCAGCGCCGAGGCTTTGTCTCGCTCGTCGGCGCGGGCAAAATGGCTGAAGATCCCCTTGATCTCGATATTCTCCAGCGCCGCGACCCGTCTGACCTCCTCAAAGCCCGCCGCATCGTCGGGAAAGCCGATTCTGGTCATCCCGGTATCGACCGCGATGCAGCAGGCCGCCTTTTTTCCGACGGCGGCGGCAGACAGCGCCTCAGCCGCCCTCCGCGTGAAGACCGAGGGCATGATATCATACTCGGTCAGCTCGGGATACAGCTCCTCCTCCGTCCCGCCGAGGATCAGGATATCGTTTTCGATTCCGTTCCGCCGCAGCTCCAGCGCCTCATAGACCGAGGCAACGCCGAAGCAGGCCGCCCGATCGGAGAGCAGCGCCGCCACCTCCGCCGCGCCGTGACCGTAGGCATCCGCCTTGACCACCGCCATAACGGCGCAGCCCTTCGGAAGCATCGCCGAGATCCGTTCGAAATTGTGCAGAATCGCACCCCGATCGATCTCGATCCAGGTGCGGGTTTTCAATAATCTGTTATCCATGGGGTACCCATCCGATCTGAATTCCGCAGCGGCGGATCATGCCGCCTCCGCCAGAGCCAGCGCAATGACCTTATCCTTCAGCAGCATCTCCCCCACCTGTTCCTTTCCGTAGTGGTCGAGATAATCCTTCCCCGACGCGAAAACGCCGCCGGAGGCAGCCGCGCAGGAGGCGGCAAAGGCGGACAGCTCCTCGTCCGTGAAGGTGATCTCCTCGGCTCTGACGATCGAATAAAGGACAAACGCCTCCTTGGTGCGGTCGAGCGCCTGCTCCCCGATTTGGTCCTCCAGCTCCTGTTCGCTCATGCCGTAGAACTCCTCGACATACTCTCCCAGCGACTGCGACTGCACCTCCGCCAGCTTCCGATAGGACAGATACAGCTCCTCGTAATAGACGCTGTACACGTCATAAGGCGCATCGATCAGAACGCTTCCGTCGATAATCTTCTTCCAGATCTCCGCCTCCCGCCGATAGTCGGCATCGGCCTTTTTCCCGGCCTCCAGCCGCTTCCTTGTCTCGGAGCGGTAGCCTTCCGCCCCGCCGCAGCCAGGCATCAGCCGCTCTGCGGTCTCATCGTCAAGGGTGGGCGTGACCTTTTCGCTGACCGAAAGCACCGTCACACGGTAAGTCGCCTTGGTTTCGGGAGAACCGTCCTCCATGTACCCGGCGGGAATCAGGACTTCAAGCTCCGCCGTCTCGCCCTTCTTCATGCCGATCATCCGGGAGAGAAGGCTGTAGGCCACCGCGTCGCCGGTCTTGTCGGCGCAGTCGTAGGAGACCCCCTCCGCCGAATACTCCGGTCTTGATTCCCCGTCGATGAAGCAGAAGCGGTCAAACCGGACGATACTGCTTTCGGTAATCCCCTCCTCCGTCTCGACCGGCGCGGAGAGCGCCTTCAGCGCCTCCTCGACCGCCGCCTCCAGCTCCGACTCCGACACTTTCGTGTCATAGTCCGTCACCGTCAGGCCCTTATACGGACCGAGGGTCAGATATTTCGAGAGATTCTCCTCATATAAGCCGTCGAATCGGCTGATGGCACAGGAGCAGAGCGATGCGCCCACCGCTGCGGTCAAGAGGAGCATGATCAAATTCCGCATTTTCATTCCGATTACCGCCCTAAAAAAACTCATAAGTAAAATATACCACAAATCGCCGCCAAATAAAAGAGGCAATTATTTTATTTACAATTTATCCATATCTTCCGTCTCCTTTCCCGCCGGCGGGAAAGGAAAAGCCTCCGCGCGGCTGCGCGAAGGCTGGGCGGGTCATGCCTTTTCGGTCTTTTCGATCACACGGACATTCACCGGCAGAATGCCCGTCTGCTCGTATACGATCTCGTAGATCTGCGCCACCTGGTTGGGCAGCAGCGTCGCGTCGGTTTTGACGATCACGCTGCATTTCGAATCGCTGATCACCGCCACGCACTTCTCAAAGCCCTTGGCGACCACCAGACTTTCGATCTTCGCCTCGTTGTCGATATCCTTCGCAATCCGGGAGATCTCCGCCATCGCCGCCGACTTGGATTCGTCCAGCGCCTCGGGATTATCCACCACCAGCTGCAGCACCTCGATCGCTTCGTCGCGGCTTCTCTTCCGCTCGACCTGCGCCGAGGCGAAATAGCTGTCGATGTCGTCGGGATCGTTCCCGACCTCTTCCGTCTCCGCTCCGTCGACAAAGGGAAGGTCGCCGGGCAGCGCGTCGGTGCCCTCCTCCTGCCCCGCCCGGTTTGCGCCCGTCGAGAACAGTGCGATATTCAGCCATACCGCCCCGCCGATCACCAATACCGACAGGATGATCGCCAGATTCCGCTTGCCGATCTTTTTGAGCAGCTCCTTTGCTTTGTTTCCGATCTCAGCCGTATTCGGCTTTTCAAGTTTGAACATGAATGCCTTCCTCCCGAAAATTCATTTCTGCTAATATATATGTGCCTCCGCCGCCGGATATGCCGCCTGAAATCAAGTTTATCCCGTCACATAGACGCGGTTGGCAGGCAGCCCGAAGAGCGCGCTGAGCAGCGAGACGATTTTTTCCTGATTGATCGGATTGCTCCCGCCTCGGCAGACAACCGCGATCCCCCGAAGTGCCGGAAAAACCAGACGCACTCTGATCGGCTTGCCGTCCCCGTCGACGTCGGTAATGACGTATTCCCGTTCCGTTAAAAAGCCCCCGTCATAGCTGCCGTTCTGCGCGTAGACCGTTTCCCCCGCGTTCTCCGGCGTGATGACGACGCGCACCTGATCGATCCCGTCCATATAGCCGAGCAGCTCCGCCACGCGGCGCTCCAGCTCCGCCATGTAGTCAAGGGTCTGCTCCATTTCCTTCGCGGGCTGCGCCTCCTCCTCTCCCTTCTTTTCCTCCGGCTCCTTCCCTCCCAGCACCAGCAGCAGGATGCCCGCCGCCAGCCCCAGGAGCAAAAACAGCGAGCCACCGCCGTTTTTCAGCCTGCTCATCCAATCGCTCATCCGACGACCTCCTCCCGATCCTTCAGTCTGACGGGACAGCCGAAGGTCTTCCCGACATACTCCGCCGCCTCCTCCAGCGCCCCCTCCCCCGACAGCGTCACCGACAGCAGCCTTACCTCCGAATCCCCTGCCGCCTCCAGCTCCGGCTCTGCCTCCGCGCGCCCGATGCCGAAGCGCGTTGTCATCATGTATTCGATCTCCCCGCGGAGCAGATGCCGTGTCCGCAGCAGCAGCGCCTCCTCCGGGCTTTCCGGCGACCCGGAGCCGCTGACCTCAAAGCCGAAATCAAACGGCGCCCCCTCTCCGACCGACCGCAGCACCGGGGAGATCAGCGCGGCGCAGACCGCCGCCGAGACAACGAAGCCGATCTGCTTCTTCAGCCCTCCGCCCTTCCCCTCCGGCGCAAGGAGCTGCACCAGCCCCGCGCAGACCGACACCGTCATGATTGCCGTCAGGAATTCCTTCAGTCCTTCCATCCCGTCCTCCCTTCCGCTCGCCGGCGACGGCCGACGAACCCGTTCCGTCGTTTTTTATGCCTGACCCCGAAGCCTCCTGCACCGATCCGATGCGGGAAACCGCCCCGCAGCGGGGCGGGGACAGCATCATCCTCTGCCGGTCTTCCTTCTATGTGCCGGCTGCGAAGATGCCAAGCAGTACGATCATGATCGCCGAGCAGACCGCCAGCGGCGCCAGCGCCAGCCCGAGCAGCTCCCCCGCCTCCCGCAGCATCGCCCCCTCCCGACGGCAGCCGAGAAGCTCCGCCGCCGTCGCCGCCGCCGACAGCCCCAGTTTGCAGACGATCAGCCGCATTGCGGCGGGCAGCGCATAGAGGATCACCGCCGTCGCCGTCAGCGTACCCGCCGCGCCGCGGATCAGAGATACGCTCGCCAGATAGCTGTCCGCCGCCTCCCCCAGCGCCCCGCCGATCACGGGGATCATATTCCCGGAGGCAAAGCGCAGGCTTCTCAGCGCCACCGAATCGGCGCTTTTCGCCACTATGCTCTGATATGACATGACAGCGGTAAAGATCGCGCTCATCAGCGTCAGCAGCAGGGTGAAGCCCTTGCGCAGCGAGCCGACGATTCCGCTCATATCCGGCCCTCCGCCGAAGCGGGACAGGGTCGTCACCGCCATAAAGCCGAAGCAGACGGAGAGCAGCGGCGGCAGTACCGTTTGGCAGAGCTGCTCAAGCAGCGTCAGAAAAACGCTCAGCCATGTCGCATTGACGGCGGAGGCCGACAAACTCCCGGACGCCGCATAAACGGCGGTCATGACCGGCAAGGCGCTTTTGAGGATCGTTCCGATCCCCGACAGCGTGTCCCGTATCAGCTCCCAGACCGGCGTCGTGATCTGAAAAACCGTCAGCAGCAGGCACAACCCGCCGGCAAAGCCGGCTGCCGATTCCGTTTCCCTCCCGATCGAGCTGCCCAGCCCGGAGAGCATCGCGCAGAGGATCACGACGCCAAGCAGGGTGAGGAAGGGAGCGATCGCCGTGCGGAGCGCCTCCTTCAGCGCCTCCCCGACGCTGTGAAGCAGAAAATCCGGTCCCAGTTGTCCGACAGCGGAGGCGGGATCGCCCTGTTCAAGTGCCTCCTCCGCGTTTTCGGGGAGCAGATCGGTGATTTCCTTCGGCAGCGAGACGGAATCCCCCACGCCGTCTTCTGCCCCCGCCGCCCCGACGGAAAGGGGCAGAAGCAGCCCTGACAGGAGGGGCAGAAGCAGCCCCGCCAAGAGGGGCAGCAGAATCCGAAGCCCTCTCATGACATCAGCTCCGCCGAGCAGGTCAGCAGCTCCGAGATCAGCGGCAGGCAGAGCAGCAGAATCTCAAGCTTGCCCGCCAGCTCCACTCCGCCCGCGATCCCCTCCTCCCCGCAGTCACGGCAGAGATCCGCCGCCACCTTCACCGTCACTCCGACGCCGAGCGCCTTCAGCATCACCGTCCCGTAAGACCCGAAGCCGCTCCTCTCCGCCAGTTCCTTCACCGCAGCCGCCGCATCCGCATAGCGCCCTGCCGTCTGCAAAAAGAGGATCACAAGCGCAACCGCCGACAGAGCCGCCGCCGTCTCCGGCCGAAGCCGCTTCAGCACCATCCCGCACACCGCCGCCGTGACCGCAGCTCCGCAAATTCCGATCAGGGGATTCATAAGCCGAAGATCCTCCTGATGGTATCGATCAGCGAGCCGAGTTCCTTGACCAGCATCAGCAAGACCAGAACCACCCCCGCCACCGATACCAGCATTGCCTGCTCCTCCCGCCCCGATTTGCTGAGAATCTGACAGACAACGCTCACGATCAAGCCGATGCCCGCCGCTTTCAGTATCAAGCTAATATCCATCTTCCCACGGCAGCCACTCCTCGGCCGCACTCCTTTCCCTTGCCTGCTTTTTGCGTCAGATCAGAAGGATCGACGCCATCACCGCCGCCGCAGCAGTCAGCGTCCTCACCGTCTTCTGTCTGACCGGGAGCTCCTTCTCCAGCACGGCGGCCTTCTCCCCGAGCAGCGCGATATAGCGGTCGCAGTGGCGGAGCTGTTCCTCCGAGAAGCTCTTGCCGAGCGACGCGCCGAACTCCGCCAGCAGCGCCAAAAGCTCCCGCCGCAGCCCGAGTCGGTCGCGGCACCGACAGAGCGCCTCGGTAAAGCCGCTCCGCTTCAGCTCCTCGCTGAAGCCGCATTCGTCGAGCGCCTCCTCGCTGAAGTCGGCATAGATCGACGACAGCGGCTGATTGAAGCATTCGATCCTCGCCCGGATCAGGCGAAGAAGCTTTTCAAAGCCGACAAGGCGGCGGTATTCAAGGCGAAGGGAACGGGAAATCGCCGTTCCGATGCCGTAGGCGGCCGTCACGATCAACAGAATTCCGAGAAGCTGCATCATATGCTCTCCTTCCCTGCTCCGGAGCGGATCGTCTCCCGCTCGGTGATATCAAAGCGAAAGCCCTGTCCCATCCGCTCAAGCCCGACATAAAGACGGAAGATGCCCGCCTCATGAAGCCGTGCAAAGGCAGGTCTTTGCAGCAGCCCGGCAAGGGAGGAGGCGTGCGCCGAGGCGATCAGCGGCACGCCGCAGCTCTGCGCCTCCATCACGCTGTTCGCCTCCTCCGCCCCCAGCTCGTCGCAGAGGATAAACTGCGGAGACATCGTTCTCGTCGCCATCTCGATGCCCTCGCCCTTGGGATAGCCGAGATAAATCTCGGCGGTCGAGCCGGCAAAGGCATCCTCCCGATACAGCTCGCCGCGGCTGTCGATCACCGACACCCGACGCAGATAGGGCGGGGAGGACAAGGTCACCGCCATGTCCCGCAGCAGCGTCGTCTTCCCCTCCCCCGGCGGCGCATAGAGCAGCATTCCCTGCCCTCGGCAGGCCAGAAGCCGTCGGCAGAGCGACAGCCCCACCCCTTTTACGGTTCTCGGAATGCGGAGACAGACCGAGGTGATCTCCCGCACCCCGCCTCCCGAAAGCCGCCCGCAGACCCCCGCCCTACCGCCGTCCGGCAGCGGGATATACCCGCATCGGATCGTTTCGCCGTAGGCGTGAAGGGAGCCGCCGCAGAGCCTGTCGACCACCTCCTCCAGCTCCTTTGCCGTACACACGACGGGTGTCAGGATATTGGCGGACGGCGTGGTGACGGTGAGCGGCCTTCCGGCGCGGAGACGGATCTCGCAGATCACCTCCTCCCGATAGCCTGCCACCGCCTCCGCCGCACGGCGGGGAAGACAGGACAGGATCATGGCTAACGACACGGCTCAACCGCCTCCTTTCGTTTCTCATCCTTTCCGCCGCGAAGCGCAAGCGCCATCTTTTTGCATATCCGATAGGGCAGACCCTTCGGGATCACCCCGTACAGGATCAGCAGTAAGAAATACAGCCCTGCCGCCGTCGGGATCCCGACGAGCGCAGAGATCCCCGAGCCGTCAGGCAGCCACGGCAGAGGCCTCAGAAGCAGTCTTGCCGCCGCCGATGACAGCAGCACCGCCAGAAGCGGAAGCGCCGCGCCGCGCAAGAGCCTGACCCTGATTCCCGACGCTTTCCGCAGCCTGCTCAGGCTGAAGGCGAAGTTCAGAAGCTCCGAAGCAAAGATCACCGCGACATAGCCCTTCAGCCCGAGCGCCGGCACGAGCAGCCACACCGCCGCCGCGCTGAAGGTGGCATCGAGGATATTCACCTTCATCGTAAAGACCTGCTCCCCCAGCCCCTTCAGGATCGAATCGACGGCGGTATCGAGATACATGATCGGAATCAGCGGCGAAAGAACCCGGATATAGTGCGCCGCCTCCGCATTCTGATAGATCGACAGCCCAAGCTCCTGCGAAAAGGCAAAGAGGATCCCCGACGCGCCGATGGAAAAGGCCAGCACCGTTCCGATCACCCGACGGGAGATGCTTCGGATCTGTCTCCCGTCTTGCCTCTCCTTCGCCTCTGCCAGCTCCGGAATCAGGAGCCCCGCGAAGGAATACAGGAAGGAGGCGGGGAACAGGATGATCGGCATCGCCATGCCGCTCATCGCTCCGTAGGAGGCCATTGCCGCCTCATAGGAGACGCCCCGTTTTCTCAGTCCCTTCGGAATCAGGGTATGCTCCAGCGCCACCAGACCCGATCGGAGAAAGGAGCTGACCGACACCGGCAGCGTAATCGCAAGAAGCCGCCGCAGAATGCCGCTCTCCTGCCGCCCCCGCTTCCCCGACCGCGCCGTATCGATCCGGCAAAGCAACAACAGCAGAAGGCAGGAGGCGGCATCGGCGGCGCAGGAGGAGACGATGACGGCGGTCAGTCCGGCAAGGCTTCCGTAGGGCAGCGCCCTGCCGAGCGCGAACACCGTCACCGCGATGCGGAACAGCTGCTCGAACACCTGCACGGCGGCATTGCGCGATACCCTGCGGACACCGTTGAAATAGCCGCCTGCCGCCGCGGACAGGGCGGTAAAGGGCAGGCCGGCAGAGAGGATCCGGAGCAGTCGGGCGGCGTCGGCGCTGCCGAGCCAGCCTTCCGAAAGCACGTCTGCCGACAGGCAGAGAAGCGTCGCCACCGTGCCCGATACCGCGAGACTGTAGCCGAGCGCCTTATGCAGTACCGCTATCGCCGCACCGCCGCGCTCCTTGCCCAGCTCCTCCGCCGTCAGTCTGGAGACCGCAAGATTCACCCCTGCCGTCGAAAGGGTCAGCGCCGGGCTGTAGACCGACATCACCAGCGTGAAAAGCCCCGTCCCCGCCGCCCCGATGCCGGCGTTGATATAGGCATTGAAGGAGACCCCCACGGCGCGCAGGAGCAGCGACACGGCGCTCAGCAGCAAGCCGTTGAGGAGAAATTTCCCCGCGTTCCTCATCTCTGACCGCCTTTCCTTTTTTTCAATTTATATGCGCGGAGGCGCGGAGATAAGACCGGTTTGTCCGAAAAAAAGCGCGCCGCTCCGCGCTCGTCCGCATCCGCAGTTCCGCCGACCCTCCCGCGCCTCTCTCGTCGGCATAAAAATAAAAATAAGCCCGCGGCAGGCGGTTTGCCTGTCGCGGGCGCGTTTGCTCTGTCGTTTATCGCTCAAAATCCTGCACGAACGTGACGCTTTCGGAATAATACAGCAGCAGCGAACGTCTCGTCACGATCCCGCAGAGCGTATTCCGGTCGTCGACGATCGGGACGAAGTTCTGACGCAGCAGCGCGTCGGTCACCCGCCTCAGATCGGCCTGAATATCGAGCGGCGGGCAGAAATCCCGCCGGATCAGCCCTCCGATCCGGTATTTTTCATGCTCCTTGAGATTCACCGTGCCGACGGTCAGGATATGATGCAGAAAATCCCCCTCGGTAATACAACCGATGTACCGCTCGTTGCCGTCCAGCACCGGAATCGCCGTATATCCGTGACGCTTCATCACCTCAAGACCCTGGCGAACGGTGTCGTTTTCATGCAGAAACACCGTACAGACCTTCGGGATCATAATCTTTGCAATATTCATCTCTGTTTCCACTCCTCGGGCAGATTTGGCAGCCTGTCCTCCGTCGCCCCGGAAGCGCGGCGCGCACCCGGCGGCCCGACGGAAGCCTCCCCTTCATTATACCATATTCCACGGCGCATTTCAATAGCTTCCGCTGATTTCGGGAAGGGGACTCCCCCGCCGACCGCGGCGGCACAGCCCTCTTCCCGTTCCGCCGTTTTGATTCTGCCATAGTAAAGCGTTTGCAATTTTCAATGGATAAAAATTCAAATTCATTGATTATTGTCTTGACAAAGTGATATTTTTCATGTATAATTGATAAACACTGATCTATTCCTGCAATTTATATAACACGGAGGAAACCATATGTCATTCAAAAGCAGCTACCTTGCGGAAGTATACGACAACGTTGTCCGCGTCAACCCCGGCGAGCCGGAATTCCATCAGGCGGTCAGAGAGGTTCTCGAATCCCTCGAGCCCGTCATCGAGCAGCGCCCCGAGCTTGTCAAGGCGGGAATCCTTGAGCGTATGGTCGAGCCGGAGCGCTCGATCCGCTTCCGCGTCTCCTGGGTGGATGACAGCGGCAAGGTGCAGGTCAACCGCGGCTACCGCTTCCAGTTCAATTCCGCCATCGGTCCGTATAAGGGCGGCCTCCGCCTCCATCCCTCGGTCAACGCATCGATTCTGAAGTTCCTCGGCTTCGAGCAGGTCTTCAAGAACTCGCTGACCGGTCTCCCGATGGGCGGCGCGAAGGGCGGCTCCGATTTTGATCCCAAGGGCAAGAGCGACGCAGAGGTCATGCGCTTCTGCCAGGCCTTCATGACGGAGCTTTACCGTCATATCGGCCCCGACACCGACGTTCCCGCCGGCGATATCGGAACCGGCGCGCGGGAGATCGGCTATATGTTCGGACAGTATAAGAAGATCATGAACGAATACACCGGCGTTCTCACCGGAAAATCCCTCTCCTACGGCGGTTCTCTCGCCCGCAAGGAGGCCACCGGCTACGGTCTCTGCTATTTCACCGACGAGCTGCTCCGCGACAACGGGCTCTCCTTCGAGGGCATGATCACCGTCATCTCGGGCTCCGGCAACGTTGCCATCTACGCCTGCGAAAAGGCGACGCTGTTCGGCGCGAAGGTCGTGGCGCTCTCCGATTCCAACGGATACATCTATGACAAAAACGGCATCAACCTCGACGTGGTCAAGCAGATCAAGGAGGTCGAGCGCGGACGGATCTCGGAGTATGCAGACCGCGTCCCCGGCTCGGTCTACACCCCCGGCTGCTCCGGCATCTGGTCGATCCCCTGTGACATCGCCCTTCCCTGCGCGACGCAGAACGAGATCAATGCGGAAAGCGCCGCCCTGCTGGTCAAGAATGGCGTGAAAGCCGTCTGCGAAGGCGCGAATATGCCCAGCACGCCGGAGGCGATCGAGACCTTCCAGAAGAACGGCGTCTTCTTCGGCCCTGCCAAGGCAGCCAATGCCGGCGGCGTCGCCACCTCCGGTCTTGAGATGTCCCAGAATTCCCTCCGTCTCTCCTGGACCTTCGAGGAGGTCGATGAGAAGCTCTGCGGCATCATGAAGAACATCTACAAAAATGCCTCCGACGCCGCCAAGGAGTTCGGCATGGCAGGCAATCTCGTGGCGGGCGCCAACATCGCCGGCTTCATGAAGGTGGCCGACGCCATGATGTGGCAGGGAATCTGACCCCCGACAAGAGTCGGATCCGTTCCGGATCATCGCCCCCGCGCTGCGGCGCGGGGGCTTTTTGTCATCCGGCGCAGGGCAGACTCTGCCGATATGACGGGAACGCCTTGCCCCGCATCCCTGCCGCCGCGTCTTCTCGGGGGAAAGGAGGCGCATTCCTTCCCTGCCGCTGCGTCTTCTCGGGGGAAACCTTCCATTCCGCTGCGATGTCTCCTTGGCGCCGATCCCCCCTTTGTCGGGACACAGGGGATCGGGCTGACACCCCGATCGGATAATGAGCCGGGGTGCAAAAAGAAAACTGCCTCCCGTCGGGAGGCAGTTTTTTACGCGGGATCTCAGATCTCAGCGAAATACTTGATGGTGCGGACCATCTGCGAGGTGTAGGAATTCTCGTTGTCGTACCAGGAGACGACCTGAACCTGATAGGTCTCCTCGTCGATCTTCTGAACCATGGTCTGGGTCGCATCGAAGAGCGAGCCGTACCGCATTCCGATCACGTCGGAGGAAACGATCTCGTCGGTGTTGTAGCCGAAGGACTCGGAAACGGCGGCCTTCATGGCGGCGTTGATGGAATCCTTCGTCACGTCCTTGCCCTTCACGACGGCAACCAGAATCGTGGTGGAGCCGGTCGGGGTGGGAACGCGCTGCGCGGAGCCGATGAGCTTGCCGTTCAGCTCGGGAATGACAAGGCCGATCGCCTTGGCGGCACCGGTGGAGTTCGGAACGATGTTCTGAGCGCCGGCGCGGGCACGGCGGAGATCGCCCTTTCTCTGCGGACCGTCGAGGATCATCTGGTCGCCGGTGTAGGCATGGACGGTGGTCATGATGCCGCTCTGGATCGGGTAGGTATCGTTCAGCGCCTTCGCCATCGGAGCGAGGCAGTTGGTGGTGCAGGAAGCAGCCGAGATGACCTGATCCTCTTTGGTCAGGGTGTTATGGTTGACGTTGTAAACGATGGTCTTCAGATCGTTTCCGGCAGGAGCGGAGATGACGACCTTCTTGGCGCCGGCCTGGATGTGCGCCATCGACTTCTCCTTGGAGCAGTAGAAGCCGGTGCATTCGAGGACGACATCGACGCCGAGCTCGCCCCAGGGCAGATCGGCAGCCTTCGGGCAGGCATAAATGGTGATCTCCTTGCCGTCAACGGTGATGGAGCCGGGGACGACGACGGTTTTCCCGTCCTCACCGAGAACGGAATCCTTGTACTCAACTGTATGAGCCTTCTCACCCATCTTCCCGCAGTAGGGACCCTGCGCGGTATCATATTTAAGAAGATGCGCCAGCATCTTGGGGCTGGTCAGATCGTTGATGGCAACAACCTCATAGCCTTCCGCGTCAAACATCTGACGGAAAGCAAGACGACCGATACGGCCAAAACCGTTAATGGCAACTTTTACAGACATTTTCGTTTACTCCTTGCTTTTATATTGTTTCCGAGAAAAAACTCTTCCGAATCATTATTGTACTATAAAGCGCCCCTCTATGCAAGAGCGGGGCGCTTTAATTTTCAAATTTGTTACAATTTCTAATACTTTTCACTTGCCGGCGTTGACGGTCTCAATGTTCTTTAGGTGTTCTTTATAGGTTTTGGCGAACAGAGAATAGCCGTCCTTGCCTGCGACAAAGTAGTAGTACCCGGTGCTGTTGGGATACAGCGCATAGATGATTGCCGTTTGTGCGGGATTGGCAATCGGTCCGGGCGGAAGCCCCGCATAGAGATAGGAGTTATAGGGACTGTCGATCTTCTTATGCTCCTCCGTCAGCACCTCGGTGCGCTCCTCCAGCATATACTGAAGCGTCGCATCGCTCTCGAGCTTTCCGTCGGTCTGCGCGGGATTGGCAAGCCGGTTATGGAAGACCGAGGAGATGTCTCCGAACTCGACGGTATACTTCGACTCCATCTGGATCATCGAGCCGAGGATCACCATATCGTCAAAGGTCATCTTGTACTGATCGCAGATATAGTGGATCTTCTCGATATAGTCGGCGCCCGGGACCTTCTTATCATCCTTGAAGATATCCTTCATCTTCTTGTCGAAGTTATCGAGCATCTTATAGAGGATCGCCGGCGCGGAGGCATCGGAGTAATAGTAATAGGTGTCGGGATAGAGGTAGCCCTCCAGCCGATACTTTCTGCCCGCTCTCAGGTCCGCCTCATCCAGCTCCTTGACGAACCAATAGTCGAACTCATAGTTCTGAATCGCGTCCTCCAGCTCCTCCTCGCTGCTCAAACCGTATTTCTCGACCAGCAGCTTGATGATCTCGTCGACGGTCTTGCCCTCCGGGATCGTGACCACCACGGTCGTCCGATCGGGCTCTGTCTGCTTGGCAAAGACGGCGATCAGCTGATCGTAGCTCATCGAGGGGGAGACGGTGTACTCCCCTGCCTCAAGAACAGGGTTTTTCTTTCTGACCTTGGCGTAAAGCTCGAACATATTGGCGTATTTGATGACGCCCTTTTCCTCTAAGACCTCACCGAGCCGCTTGATATCGGTCTCGCCGTCGATCCGCACGTTGATCTCCTCGTCTTCCTTTACAAAAGCGAAGACATCGTTTCCGACGGTGATGATAAAGTAGGACAGAAAGCCCGACACCACCAGGATCGACATGATATAGATAATCGCCTTCATCAGGCTCGCCACGGTCACGGCAGCTCCGCCCCCGCCCGCATCCCCTTCGGACGCTGCGACGGGTTTGGCCTTGCTTCGGGGCGCATTCCGACGCTGCCCGAAGGCGCCCGCTTTCACGGGTGCGCCTCCGCCGCTTCGTTTTTCGGGAAGACCGCGGCGGGCTCCTGCGGCAGCCGGAGCGGATCCGGACGGCCCTCCCGTCCGCGAAGGAGTGGTTCCCGCCGCGCTTTCCGACCGCGGAGAAGCGGTTCTGCCGCCGCTTCCGCCGGAAGCGGCACGGGGCTTCCCCTGCTGCTCCCGTTGTCCCGCAGGGTATGCGCGGGAAGCGGG
>CALWTY010000002.1 GCA_944384585.1 uncultured Clostridia bacterium
ATCCGAGGTGATCGTCGATCCTTCCTATCTGACAAACATTACGGAGGTACAGGATCTGTCCTCCGATTTTTTATTATGCAACTTCGCGTTTTTGATACCAGCAATGGTGCTGCAGATATTTACGGGGCAGACGGCAATACCGATTACTACCTGTTGCTGGACGGCGAATGGGAAAAGCATACGGTCAGTTATAGTGCTATGACTTTACCTGCCGGTTTTAAGGGTTATGTTCGTGTGGATATGACGCAGTTTAAGGATGCGATTACCGGTTATATCGGTAACGGTCAGTCCCTTGATCTGTCAGCGATCAATGGTATGTGGCTTTGGTTCATGCAGTCTGCAAATACACAGGGAAAGTGCGTTTATCTTAACGATTTTAATTTTGTGAAGGAGAACTCTTCTGCGAATGTGGGTACAGAGGATACCGAATCTCCTGATACCGGAAGTCATGCTCTTTCTTATGTGGTTTTGACTGCAGTTGTTACCATAAGGTGACGCACTGCAAAAAATACTTCAAGGTGGCGTTCTTTATTCCGGTGGTCATGTCGCTGGCGGTCGTCTCGACGCTGTGGATTCAGATCTTCAGCCCGGAGGGGATTCTGAACTCGATCCTCGGTACAATCGGCATCGATCCTCAGCCCTTCATCAACAGCGCCGAGCAGGCGCTCCCCTCCATCGCCGTCATGAGCTCATGGCAGGGGATGGGCTATCAGATGATCATCTTCCTCGGCGGACTCCAGGCGATCAATCCCGCCCTCTATGAAGCGGCGGAGATGGATCACGCAAGCGGCTGGAAAAAGTTCAAGGACATCACCCTGCCGGAGCTGAAGCCGCTCTGCATCTTCGTTTTCATCACGATCACCATCGGTGCCTTCCGTATGCTGGTGCAGCCGATGGTCATGACGGGCGGCGGGCCCTCCCATTCGACCTATACGATGGTGTACGATATCTATGAGACCGGCACCGTCAACTGGGAGATCGGGCTGGCCTCCACTATGTCGATCGTATTCGCCTTCTTCGTCATGATCCTGACCGTGATCCAGACGATTGTTACCAAGGAAAGGGGAGATAAGCGTGCGCGTGCTGTCAAGAAGAAAAAGAATTGCTAACGGCGTCCTTGTCGCCGTCATGCTCCTGCTGTCGCTGCTCTTCCTGTTCCCCGTCGTCTGGATGATCGCCAATTCCTTCAAGCCCGACGGGCAGATCACGGCGGATATGAATTCGCTGTCGGCGTTTCTGCCTCCGGCACTCAACGGCGGCTTCTTTGACAACTATGTCACGATCCTGACCAATACGAGCTTTCTTAAATATATGCTCAACACGCTGTTCTATGCGGCGATTCTGATCGTGCTGGGCATCGTGGTGAACGGGCTTGCGGGCTATGCGCTGGCAAAGATCCGCTTCCCCTTCCGCGAGCGCTGGCTGCTGATCATCATGCTGCTGATGATCGTGCCGATGGAGACCATCATCACGATTCATTTCCTGTTTGTCGCGAAGGTGGGACTTCTGAACAATGTCATCGGCTATATTCTCCCGATGATCGTCAATCCCTTCAACATTTTCCTGTTCCGACAGGTCTTCATCAGTCTGCTGGACGATGTCTATGAGGCGGCGCAGCTTGACCACTGCAGCCCCGTGAAGTATTTCTTCACCATGGTGCTTCCGATGTCAAGAAGCGTTGTCGCCACCGTCAGCGTCTTCACGTTCCTCAACGTCTGGAACGATTATCTCTGGCCGTCGCTGGTCTTTACCTCAAGCGATTTGCTGACGGCGCAGATCGGCCTCGGTGCCATCACCGCCAACGAAAACACCACGATGGGGCAGACGCTGGCGGCCATCACGCTGATCACGATTCCCGTCATCATCATCTATTCGTTCTTCTCGAAGCAGATCGTGGAGGGCGTTGTATCGACCGGCTCAAAGGAGGGCTGACATATGAGCTTTATCGAACTGAAGCATATCAATAAGCGCTATCCCGGCGTTGACAAAAACGCCGTCACCGATTTCAACCTTGAGATCAACGAGAAGGAATTCATCGCGTTTGTCGGTCCGTCGGGCTGCGGCAAATCCACCACGCTGCGGATGATCGCCGGCTTTGAGGACATCACGGGCGGCGAGCTGATGATCGACGGCGTGAGAATGAATGAGGTCGCGCCGCGGGATCGCGGGATCTCCATGGTCTTCCAGAATTATGCGCTCTATCCCCATATGACGGTGGAGAAGAATATCGCCTACGGGCTTCAGAATATGAAGGTGCCGAAGGACGAGATCAAAAAGAAGGTGGAATGGGCGATCGATATCCTGGGCCTTCAGGAATACCGGTACAGAAAGCCGAAGAACCTGTCGGGCGGCCAGCGTCAGCGGGTGGCGCTGGGGCGCGCCATCGTGAAGGATCAGAAGGTCTTCCTGATGGACGAGCCGCTCTCCAATCTCGATGCCAAGCTCCGCGTCAGTATGCGGAATGAGATCAGCAAGCTGCACCGCAGCCTCGGCAGCACGACGATCTATGTGACGCACGATCAGGTGGAGGCCATGACAATGGCAGACCGGATCGTGATCATGAAGGACGGCGTCGTGCAGCAGGTCGGCGCTCCGATGGAGCTGTATGAGCATCCGCAGAACAAGTTTGTGGCGGGCTTCATCGGATCGCCTCAGATGAATTTCTATGACGTGACGGTGAGCGGAAGCACCGTGACCTTTGCCGACGGGAGCAGGATGACGCTGCCGCAGGTCATCGCGGATAAGCTGTCTGCCTGCGGCGGGGAACTGATCCTCGGCATCCGCGGCGAGGATATCAAGTTCGACAGCCAGAACCTCGGGCTGTACGGAGAAAGCAAGCAGCAGGCCGTGATCGAGAATACCGAGATCATGGGCAACGAAAACAATCTTTACTTTACCTTCGGCGGCGCGCTGACCGTGGCGCGCGTGTCGAAGTACGAGGTAAGCCGGATCGGTGACAGCGTCGAGTTTGTGTTTGTCCCGCACAAGATGCATTTCTTCGACAAGGAAACCGAGCGGGTGATCGGATAATACTCAAAAAGGGCGTGAACACAATGAACAGAGAAGAAGCAAACCGTTATATCGAGGAAAACCGCGTGCCGCGCAGCGGGCGTCCCGTTTACCATGTCACCGCGCCGGTCGGATGGATCAACGATCCCAACGGCTTTTCGGTGTACGGGGGGCAGTATCATCTGTTTTATCAGTATCATCCGTACAGCGACATCTGGGGGCCGATGCACTGGGGGCATTGCACGACGACCGACTTTGTCCGATGGCAGGACCTCCCGGCGGCGCTTGCGCCCGATATGCCCTACGACAGCTTCGGCTGCTTCTCGGGGAGCGCTCTGCAGACAGAGGAGGGGCACGCGCTGATCTACACCGGCGTCAGCGAGCGGATGTCGGACGGTCGGAAAATCGTGCTCCAGAATCAGTGCCTGGCGATCGGGGACGGGCTCGTCTACCGCAAGGCGGAGGAAAATCCCGTGATCGACGGGGAAGCGCTGCCGGAGGGCTTCAGCCGAGAGGATTTCCGCGACCCGAAGGTATGGTATGAGGACGGCTTCTACTACCTTGTCGCCGGGAACCGCAAAAGCGACGGCCTGGGACAGATCGTCCTGTTCCGTTCCCCCGATCTGAAGAGCTGGCACTATCTCGGTGTGCCGGCGGAGAACCGCGGGGAGTACGGGAAAATGTGGGAGTGCCCCGATTTTTTCCCGCTCGACGGCAAACAGGTCCTGATCGTGTCGCCGCAGGATATGCAGGGCAAGGGCTTGGATTTCTTCAGCGGCAACCATGCGATCGTCTTCCTGGGAGAGTATGACAGGCAGCAAGTCCGTTTCCGGTGCGGAGACGGGGAGCTGCTCGATTACGGCTTTGATTTTTATGCGCCCCAGACGCTGACAGCGGAGGACGGGCGCAGGATCATGATCGCATGGATGCAGTCCTGGGACGCGAACATCAAGCCCGCGGAGCAGCGCTGGAACGGAATGATGACGATTCCGCGGGAGCTTCGGATCGAAAACGGACGGCTGTATCAGCGCCCCGTCCGGGAGCTTGAGCGCTTCCGTGCCGCGCCGGTTCTCCTGCGGGAGGTGATGGTGGCGGGTCGGCGCCGCTTCGACGGCATCGTGTTCGAATGCGACGGGGCGGCGAAGGTGAACCTCGAAAAATACGATCTCCATATCGCGGAGGACGGGCGCTGATCAACGCCTCCGACGACATACTTCATTATTACGGAAAGGAAGACATGATCATGTTTGATACCTATATCAGGCTGGAATCCATCGACAGAGTCAAAAAATTCGTTTCGGTGATCACCAATTTCGACGCGGATTTTGAGCTGATGAGCGGCAAATATATCATCAACGCGAAATCGATCCTCGGTATCTTCAGCATCGATCTCTCCAAGCCGGTATTGCTCCGCATCAATGCAGAGGGCAGCGCGCTTGGGACGATCAGGGAAGCGATTGCCGACTTCGTTGTCCCGGTCTGAACTGCGGCCGGAACAGATCATCGCCCGCCCGCAGACGGTTACCGTCTGCGGGCGGGCGATCTTTTTGCCTGACGCGCAGGGAGGCGTGCGTGGGCAAATCCCGGCAAAAATCGCGCGTCATCTTGCCAAGGCTTCTGTTTTGTGGTAAAATAACGGTATGGATACCGGGTGTCCCGTCCTTGCGATCGGGCTGCATAAGGAGGAACGGCTATGGCTGAGAAGGACTACGAAAGAAAGCGGAAGGAAGACCGCCCCGTCGTTGCGATCTGTTATGATTTTGATAAAACGCTCTCCCCCGACGATATGCAGGCGCAGGGGTATATTCAGTCGGTGGGATACGATACCCCTGAATTCTGGAAAAAATCCAATGCGCTTGCCTTTGAGAACGAGATGGATCAGAACCTTGCCTATATGCTGATGATGAAGCGGGAATCGGAGGGGAAGGTGCTCTTCACCCGCGAAAATCTGGCGGAATACGGAGCGTCGGTGAAGCTGTTCCCCGGCGTGGAGGGGTGGTTCGAGCGTATCAGGGAATACGGACGGGAGAAGGGCGTGATCGTGGAGCACTACATCATCTCCTCCGGCCTGAAGGAAATGATCGAGGGGACGGCGGTCGCGCGCGCAGGCGCTTTTGAAAAGATCTATGCCAGCTCCTTCTACTACAACGAAAAGGGGGTGGCGGTCTGGCCGGCGCAGGTTGTGAACTACACCGGGAAAACGCAGTTTCTGTTCCGGATCGAGAAGGGCGTTCTCGATATCAACGATCCGGCGGTCAACGAATCCTTTTCGCCGGAGAAGATCCGCGTCCCCTTCCGCAACATGATCTACATCGGGGACAGCGATACCGACATTCCCTGTATGAAGCTCGTCAGCGCCTACGGCGGGCATTCCATCGGGGTTTACAATGCCGAAACCGCCGATAAAACCAAGGTATACAAGATGATGCGGGACGAGCGCATCCGGTATTTCGCCCCCGCAGACTATCGGGAGGGGGAGGAGTTGGACCGCCTCGTCCGCTCCGTCATCGATCGGACGGCGGCGAATGAGGCGCTGGAGGCGCTTCACTACCGATACAGCCGGGAGCAGCAGGCCGCCGACCGTCAGAGCAATGAAGAGGAGCGCCGCAGAACGGAGCTGCTGATCGGGCTGGAGAACAGCATGAGCTTTGCCGCCACCCATGCCGCCATCGTCTCCCTGAAGCAGGTCGACGGGTGGTCGGCAGAGGAGATTGAGGCGCTGCTTGAGGCGGCACTCACCAACAGCCAGGTTCGCTATATCCTGCGGGACGCCGACGTGTCGGATTTTTACCGGCGGCTTCTCAAAGGCAGGGAGACGCTCTCCCCGAACGCGATGAAGGTCTGCGAGCTGCTGGAGGAACGGGAATAAGGGATCGTTTCCGCAGCAGCCTGAAAAAGGGGATCCCCGCCCCGCCCGGGGGACCCGCGGCGGCTCATACGACAGGGACGGGCTGCTGCCGGACGGCGGCGCGCCTCGGCTCATATCGCGGTGCCCGCAGAAACGGCAAGGGCGGCGGGAACCGGCGGGATTTTTGGGGAAAAAGGCTCCGATGACTTGCGTTTCGGCGGGATGCGTGGTATAATATCGGAAAAAGATTCGGAAAAGCTCCGTGCTTTTTCAGGAAAGGAATTACCTGCATGAACCATCCCATTGTCAAGATCACCGTGAAGGGCTTCGGAACAATCACCGCCGAGCTTTATCCCGAAAAAGCCCCCGAAACGGTCAGAAACTTCACCGACCTCGTCTCAAAAGGCTTCTATGACGGCCTGATCTTTCATCGCGTCATTCCCGGCTTTATGATTCAGGGAGGCGGCTATACCGAGGACTTCTCCGAGAAGCCTGCCGAGGCCATTCATGGGGAATTCGAGTCCAACGGATTCCCGCAGAATGATATTCCGCACCAAAGAGGGGTATTGTCGATGGCGAGAACCTCAGTTCCCGATTCCGCCTCGTCGCAGTTCTTTATCATGCATCGCGACGCGCCCCATCTGAATCGGCAGTATGCGGCATTCGGACGGGTGACGGAAGGAATCGGGGTCGTCGACGCGATCGCGGCCGTCGAAACGGGACGATACGGCTATTTTTCCGACGTTCCCTGCGCGCCGGTGGTCATTGAAAAGGCAGTGCTGGTCTGAGACGGACCGGGACGGCAGGGAAGGAGGATGGCATCCTCCGGTCTCGACGGGGAAGATTCCTGTCGGGCAGGATCGGCGCTCTGCGGCGGGAAACCGTCGGCAGGGCGCTTTTCTGCTGTCGTCGTAGAGGCGTTATTTCCACGCCGCAGGAGGCGGGGCGCGGGGATTTCTCCCTCGGGTCTGAATACGGGGAAGACGGACGATATGTCGCGGGGGCGGGTTTCCGACGGCGCGGAAGGGCGGCGATGAGGGCGCAAAACAAGCCTCTCCCGCCCCTTCTTCCGCAGGCGGACGGGGAAGATTTTACCCAACTGAATCAAATGTGTACCGCCTGCAAATAAATAATTAATTATCGATAAAATTTTATCAGATGTCCTTGACAGCCGTCGGGATTTGGTATATAATCTTTCCCGGAAAGGGCAGCAGAAGCTGCCGAAAATCAAGGAGGTCATCTCATATGGCAAGATTTACTCTTCCTCGCGATCTGTATCATGGAAAAGGAGCGCTTGAGGCGCTGAAAACGTTTGAGGGCAAGCGCGCGGTTATCTGCGTGGGCGGCAGCTCGATGAGAAAATTCGGCTTTCTGGACAAGGCGGAGGCCTATCTGAAGGAGGCGGGCATGGAGGTTGCGCTGATCGAAGGCATCGAGCCCGATCCCTCCGTTGAAACCGTCATGAAGGGCGCGGAAAAGATGCTGGAATTCCGTCCCGACTGGATCATTGCAATGGGCGGCGGCTCTCCGATCGACGCTGCCAAGGCGATGTGGATCAAATACGAGTATCCCGAGGTCACCTTCGAGGATATGTGCAAGGTCTTCGGCTTGCCGAAGCTCCGTAAAAAGGCGCATTTCTGCGCGATTTCTTCTACCTCCGGAACGGCGACCGAGGTTACCGCGTTCTCCATCATCACCGACTACGCCAAGGGGATCAAGTATCCCATCGCGGATTTTGAGATCACTCCCGATGTGGCGATTGTCGATCCCGATCTTGCCGAGACGATGCCGAAGAAGCTGGTGGCGCACACCGGTATGGATGCGATGACTCATGCCATTGAGGCGTATGTCTCGACTGCGAATTGCGATTTTACCGATCCTCTCGCGCTCCACGCCATCCGTATGATCGAGGAGGATCTGGTTGCCTCCTATCGGGGCGATATGGAAAAGCGTCACGCCATGCATAACGCACAGTGCCTGGCGGGAATGGCGTTCTCGAACGCCTTGCTCGGCATCGTGCATTCGATGGCGCATAAGACCGGTGCCGCCTTTGCCGACTACGGCGCTCATATCATCCACGGCGCCGCCAACGCCATGTATCTGCCCAAGGTCATCGCCTTCAACGCGAAGGACGAGACCGCCAAGAAGCGCTACGGTGTGATCGCAGACTTCATGGGGCTGGGCGGAAGCAGCGATGATGAAAAGGTCGCGCTGCTCATCGCGTACCTGCGGAAGATGAACGACGATCTGAACATCCCGCACTGCATCGGCTGCTACGGCGCCGACAGCTATCCCACCGAGAAGGGCTTCGTGCCGGAGGAGGTCTTCCTCGCCCGCCTGCCCGAGATCGCCAAGAATGCCATCGGCGACGCCTGCACCGGTTCCAATCCGAGAATCCCGACGCAGGAAGAGATGGAAAAGCTGCTCAAGTGCTGCTATTACGATACCGAGGTCGATTTCTGATCCCGTAACGAAACGAACGGCCGAAGGGAGATGCTTCCGTGAGAAGCGGTCTCCCTTCGGCTTTTGTCATGACCGGAAGGCTTGCGGAACAAGGATGCGGGAGGACGGGAAAACGGGTCGGGTTTACGCGGAACGCACTGCCGCGCGGCCCGATTCCGCGTCGGTTCAGACGGTCCCCGTGACGGTGACGATCGAGATGCCGGGATTTGTGGTCCAGGAGCCGCTGATTTCGTCCTGCGTATAGGTGGCGGCAGGGACGGTGATGGCGCCCGCGACCGTGCTGAATTCCCCCGTCCCGGTGTTGTAGGTATATTGGGTGGGAGAGCTCCAGGGCGTGCCGTTGAAGGTGACGCTGCTGATGGCGAGAATGGGATCGAAGGTATCCTTCAGCGCAACGTTGTCTGCGGCGTCCGCCTCGGTGTTGCCGTAGTTCTGGATCACAAAGGTATAGGTCAGCTCTCCGTTTTCCACGACGGAGGGAGGGTTGACGGATTTTGTGATGGAAAGATTGGCGCTGCCGTCGGCGGAGATCGTATCGGTCGCCGTGACGGGCGTGCTGAGTCCGCCGCCCGATACGGTTACGGTATTGATGATCGACGAGCCCGCCCCGAGCGGCGCGAAGGCGTTGACCGAGGCAGAATAGACGAGGATGACGTTTCCGTTTGCGGGGACGGTGATGCCGGTGATGTTCAGGGGCGGCCCCGCCGTGACGGAGGGCGCGCTCTGAAGCACGCCGTTGACGTAGTATCGGATCGAGCCGGCGACATAGGTGAGCGGAATGACGGAGGTGCTGCCGAAGGAATAGGAGCCGAGATTATCCGACACGGTGAGTCCCGGATAGGCCGCCGCCCCGGAATTGACGATGCTGACGACATAGGTCACGTCGTCTCCCGCCTTGTAAGTGCCGGGGACGGCGGTTTTGGTGGCCGACAGAACCTCAAGCAGCTCTCCGCTGACGATGTTGGAGTTTGTGACATTATTGTTATATGATAAAATCGCCTGGTTATAAAACGTAGCCATTGATTAACCTCCTGTTTGCGGGAATTCGTGATTCCTCATCCACAGTATATGCGCGAGGCGTCAAAGTGCCATGCCGCTTTGCGCTCCCTTCTTGCGGGAAGACGGGAAGGGAGTTTTTTTGCCTTCCGCGGCATGAGACGGTCGGGATAAAAGTTTTCCGGAATTCGCTATTGACAAAAAAATGATCCTATATTATAATAAATAATAGCAAAAGATATAAAATGCAAACGAAATGAGAGGGTTTTGTATGAAAAAGATTATTCTTTTGATTCTGGCGATGACATTGCTTCTTACGGAAGCCTCCTGTGGCGACAATACGCCGGGCGGAAGCGAAAGCTCCGGGCAATCCTCCTCCGGTCCGGTCGGCACGGCGGATCCCGATCAGAGCGGGAAGGATACCGAAGATCCCGCGACAACACCGGTCACCACGGAGGAGGCACCCCCGAGCCGCCGGAAGAGACGCAGGAGCCTCATGTGCTGACCGGGGACGGCGATCTTCTGAACCGAAACAGCGCGCATATTTATCTTCCGACACGATCGTGGCGGGGAGCAACTTTGGTACGGCGCCGATCCGTCTGACCCGTTGGAACGGGGAACTGAAGCCCGGCGATACCGCGCTGATCACAGGAGAGAGCGGGAAAAAGCTGACGGAGATTGTGACGGGAAGTCTTGCGGATCTGAAGGACTGTCAGGTCCTCGTTTTCGGGTACGACACCTCGGCCTACCGCTACCGGATCCTTTCCAATACGGGGCTCGGTGAAGACAAGTCCTCGCTTGTTCTCCCGGACGACGGCTTTGCCGTGGCCATTCACAAGCTTGCGGAATCGGGCTTTGAGGATACCAGAACCACCCCCTTCAGGGTGGTCAACGCCGCCAATCTCCGCAACGCCGAGCGATATGAGACCGGCAAGATCGCCATGATCGCGGGGATCAGCCCGCTTCAGCTCCATTGGGAGATTTCCTCGGTATCGAGCGCTCCGTCGGTCGACGGAGAGATCAAATCCGGGGAATACGGCGATCCCGTCGTCACCATCAATCGCGAGAATCCGATCTTCGATTACAGTATGCACACCGCCGACAAATATCCGACCGGCACCTTCTATGCCGCCTATGACATCGACAACCTTTATTTCGCATGGGAGATCTTCTCGGAGGATCGTTCCAACAATCTGACGATGGAAAAGTCGGCCGATATGTGGACACAGTCGAGCCTTCAGGTCATTATCTCCGCGATGAATCCGAATCACAGTCAGGCGCTGGACGAGGCGCTCGGCTGGTCGGGCTCTCCCTCGGGCTGCGGGGTCTCCGCCTATGATTGGAACGCGGAGATCGGTATCGGCGCGAATAACGATAATCAGCTGATTTATCATACCTGGTGGGGCGATCTGCAGAACTTTGAGGTCAAGGTCGTGCGTGACGATGCCGCCGGCAAGACGATCTATGAGCTGCGCATTTCCCGCGATATGATGAACGATGCCTTTGCCGACAATCAGATCGATGAATTCAAGGCCGGGCTTGAACTGGGCTTCTCCTTCACCGTCAATACCAATGACGGCAGCAGCTATAAAGTCCTTCCGCTTCGCTCAGGCGGCGGGATCTGGTGGGTCAACGACTTCTCGCAGCTGACGACTCTGGTTCTGAAATAACATCTGACGGTCAAAACCGCCGATTCCTCCTCTGCCGACGGCAGAGGGACGCAAAACGGGACGCCCGAATGATTCGGGCGTCCCGTTTCATAGGGGATGCGGGGGCTTCCCGGGCAGAAGAAATGCTCCGAAGGGATGACCCGTCCGGAGCATGAGATGATCGGAAAGGGAGGACGCTTCAGTCCTCCAGCTTCATATAGCCGTCCTTGACCCAGCCGAGCTTTCTCAGCACTTCGTTGATCAGGAAGGAGAGAAGCGCGGGGAGGAGGAAGCAGACCAGCACGAGACCGATCCAATTCAGAACCGTCACCTCTCCGGGATATCCGTTTTCCGGGGAGAACCAGCCGAGGATCATGCCGATCGGGCCGAGCATCCCGCAGGTCCCCATTCCGGAGTTGATGGCGGCACCGTACATCCTGAGTCCGAAGACGCAGACCGCAAGCGGCCCTGTGATGGCGGAGGCCAGCGTCGGCGCGATCCAGATCTGGGGATGACGGACGATATTGGGCATCTGGAGCATACTGGTGCCGATCCCCTGCGAGAGCAGACCGCCCCATTTGTTCTCCCGGAAGCTGATCACGGCGAAGCCGACCATCTGCGCGCAGCAGCCCGCTACCGCCGCCGCACCCGCAATGGCAAGCCCCTCCGAGCTGCCGGCAGCCGCGGCGCTTCCCGTCAGAACCAGCCCCGCGCAGATCGCGGCGCTCGAAATCGGCAGGGTCAGCACCACACCGATGACCACCGAGATGATGATCGCCGAGACGAAGGGCGCCTGAAGAGAAGCCCAGCCGATGAAGGTGCTGATTTTTCCCGCCAGCGTCCCGATCAGCGGCGCGGCATAGAGCGAAAGCACTCCGCCGACGAGGATCGTGACGAAGGGTGTGACGATGATATCGACCTTTGTCTTCTTCGAGACCAGCATGCCGATCTCCACGGCGATGATTGCGATGAAGAAGACGGCAAGCGGACCGCCCGCCTCGCCTCTGTCATTGGCGGCGTAGCCCACTGCCGCCGAGGCAAAGATCACGAGCGGATGCGCCTTCAGCGAATAGGCGATCGCCGAGGCCATTGCGGGACCTGCCATAGCCTGTGCAAACTTACCGATGCTGGCGAGGAATTCCAGCTTCGGAATCATTCCGAGAGCGACGAAGATCGTCCCGATCAGAAGCGATGCGAAGAGACCCTGCGCCATCGCGCCCATCGCATCGATAAAATACCGTTTGAACAGCTTTTTCAGCAATTTCATCGTGTTCCTGCTTTCCGCCGGATTGAGGCTAATATTTTACAAAATATTGTATCATATATGAATTGGCAATTCAAGTGTGTTTTTTGACAGATTCCGGACGGAAATCGACTCGCAAACGGTCACTTATCCCATTTCCGCTTGTTTTTCAGATCGTGATAGAGAGATACGAAGCTCTCGTGACGGCTTTTCGGAATCAACCCCTCCTCCACCGCGCGGCAGACGGCGCAGCCCTCCTCCCGCAGATGTGTGCAGCCGGTGTAGCGGCAGCCTCCGAGATACGGCGCAAGCTCGGGGAAGACGTCGGGCAGCTCCTCCACCCCGAAAAAGTCAAAGCGAACGAAGTCCAGCAGACTGAAGCCCGGCGTATCGGCAATGTATCCCCCGACGTCGTCTCCGAAGAGGGAGGAGAGAGGATACAGCTCCACCGCCCGCGTCGTGTGCTTGCCCCTGCCGATCCGTTCGCTCAGTTCCCCCGTGCGGAGACGGAGCGACGGGAAGAGGGAGGTCATCAGCGTCGATTTTCCCACCCCGGATGCCCCGGCGAAGCAGGAAATGCATCCCGCGCACCGGTCGCGGAGATAGCGGCGGAGGCGCTCCGCCCCCTCTGCGCCGCCGTCCGAGACGAAGACGTCAAAGCCCGCTTTCCGATAGATCTGCGCCAGCTCCTCCGCCCGTTCCCCCGCGATGTCGGCCTTGGTCACGATCGGGACGGGGCGGATGCCGCAGTGGCAGGCGATGCAGGTGAGCTTGTCGATATTCAGAAGCACCGGATCGGGGCGGGCGGCCGCAAAGGTGATGAACAGCACATCGAGATTGGCGATCGGGGGACGGATGAGCGCATTCCGGCGCGCCCCGATCTCTGCGATGCGGAAGTCCCCCTCGTCTGTGACCGTGACGGTATCCCCGGCCATCGGCTTCTGACCGTCATGACGGAAGGCGCCCTTGGCACGGCAGGCAACCGTCTCTCCGTTTTCCAGACGGACGGTGTAGAGTCCGCCGACTCCTTTTAACAGTGTTCCTTTATGTTCCATTTTCCTCCCTGCCGCGGCGGGCAGGCGAGGCTGCCTCGTCGGGTTGTCGTTTTTTCGTATCGGATCGGGCGATCCTGTCCGGATGTATCGGGATATCTTTGGCAGTCGGCGCCGATATCACCGGCCTCTGCGGTCAGCCCCCGCCGTCGTTTCCCTGCGGCGCTCCGTGACCGGGACTTCTGCCGAAAGCCTCGATCCGTGACCGCCTGCCAGCTGCCGCCGGTCGGTATCCATATACTATTGTATCCTGTTTCGTCAGGTTTTGCAAGCGGTTTCGGAAAATTCCGCCCGACATCGGAAAAAGCGCTTGATTTCGGCGGGAAAGTATGGTATCCTGTAATACAGCAAAATCATCGAAAAGAAAGCGAACGCCCATGGATATTATCAAAAGCATCTCGGAGGAACTGAAAATCTCCGAAAAACAGACCGAAGCAGCCGTTCGTCTGATCGACGAGGGAAACACCATTCCCTTCATCGCCCGCTATCGCAAGGAGGTCACGGGCTCGTTGGACGATACGGTGCTGCGCTCCCTCAGCGAGCGCCTGAGCTACCTTCGCAATCTCGAAAAACGGAGGGAGGAGGTCAGGGCTGCCGTTGCCGAGCAGGGAAAGCTTACCCCCGCGCTGTCGGAAGCGCTGGACCGCGCCTCTGTTCTTGCGGAAATCGAGGACATCTATCGCCCCTTCAAGCCCCATCGGAAGACCCGTGCCGACGCGGCGCGGGAAAAAGGGCTTCAGCCGTTGGCGGAGCTGATCTTCGCGCAGCATCCGCGCTATGATCCCGGGATCCCGGAGGCCGCTGCCGCCTATATTGATGAGGAGAAGGGCGTGAATTCGGCGGAGGAGGCGATCGGGGGCGCCTGCGATATCATCGCGGAGGAGCTGTCCGACAATGCCGGGATCCGAAAGCGGATCCGCGAGCTTTCCATGGAATACGGAACGCTCCGCACCGAGAAGATCGGGGAGGATCCCAAGGGAACATACTCGATGTACTACGAGTTTTCCGAGAAGCTCACGGCGCTGCCGGGACACCGGATCCTCGCCGTCAATCGCGCCGAGAAGGAGGAGGTGCTGCGGGTCAGCGTGGACGTTCCCTCCGATATCGTGCTGAACGATCTCTTCGCCCGCATCATCACCGCGCCGAAGAGCCCCGCCTTCCGCTATGTGGCACGCGCCGCCATCGACGGCTATGATCGGCTCATCGCTCCGTCGATTGAAAGGGAGCTGCGCTCCGCGCTCTTCGAGACGGCGGGAGAGGGCGCGATCCGCCTCTTTTCCGAGAATCTGAAGAATCTTCTCATGACCCCTCCCCTGAAGGGGAAAACGGTCATGGGGCTTGACCCCGGATACCGCACCGGCTGCAAGCTCGCCGTCGTCGACAAAACCGGGAAGGTGCTCGATACCGCCGTCATCTATCCCACCAAGCCGCAGGAGCGCGTCGAGGATGCCGAGCGGATCACCGCTGCCCTGATCCGGAAATACGGCGTTGACGTGGTTGCCATCGGAAACGGGACGGCGTCCAAGGAGAGCGAGCTGTTCATCGCCGGTCTGATCCGCAAAATGTCGGGCAGCTTCCGCTATGCAATGGTCAGCGAGGCGGGAGCGTCGGTCTATTCCGCCTCCAAGCTGGGAGCGGAGGAGTTCCCCGATTTCGACGTGACCCGGCGTAGCGCCGTCTCGATTGCAAGACGGCTGCAGGATGCGCTGGCCGAGCTCGTCAAGATCGATCCCAAATCGATCGGCGTCGGGCAGTATCAGCACGATATGAAGCCCGCTCGCCTCAGCGAGGCGCTGGAGGGGGTCGTCGAGGACTGCGTGAATACCGTCGGCGTCGATCTCAACACCGCCTCCCATGCGCTGCTGTCCTATGTGGCGGGGATCAATGCCGCCACGGCCAAAAATATCGTCCGCTACCGCGAGGAGAACGGCGAGTTCCGCTCCCGCGCAGAGCTGCTCAAGGTCCCCCGCATCGGAGCAAAGGCCTACGAGCAATGCGCGGGCTTCTTACGGGTGTCGGGCTCGGAGCAGATCCTCGACTGCACCGGCGTGCATCCCGAATCCTACGGCGCGGCAGGGGCGCTGCTGGAGGAATTCGGGTATACCGACGAGGACATCCGGGGCCATCGTCTGTCGGGGCTTCGCGCCGCCGTTGCCAAGCGGGGGGCGGACCGCCTTGCCGAACGGCTCGGCGTCGGCGTGCCCACGCTGATGGATATCGTCGGGGAGCTGGAAAAGCCGGGGCGTGACGTCCGGGAGGAGCTGCCCAAGCAGGAGGAGCTGCGGGAGGATGTCATGGAGCTGAGCGATCTGAAGCCCGGAATGCAGCTCACCGGAACGGTCAGAAACGTCATCGATTTCGGCGCATTCGTCGATATCGGCGTTCATCAGGACGGCCTGGTCCATATCTCGCAGATTTCGGATCGGTTCATCCGGCATCCCTCCGAGGTGCTGTCGGTCGGAGATCGCGTGAGCGTCAGGGTGCTGTCGGTTGATGTGAAAAAACAGCGGATTTCTCTCACAATGAAGAGTTGATTTTTAATAAATTAGAAAAAAGCCCCTCTGTTTTGACGCAAAAACGTTCAAAAGGGTGATTTGATGTACAAGATATACAAACGCTCGGCTGAAATTTTGGAGATTTGCCCCCTTTCCATTTGGGATTTTTTTTGGTACAATAGTAAAGTAAAATTTGAAATACCGCGGTGATGCTCTGTTTTCAGACCATCGCACACCAATATTCAGGAGGAACAATATGGCAAGCCTTTCATTCAAACACATCTATAAGAAATACCCCGGCGGCGTGACCGCTGTCTCCGACTTCTGCCTTGAGGTCAGAGACAAGGAATTTATCATTTTCGTCGGCCCTTCCGGCTGCGGAAAGTCCACCACGCTCCGTATGATCGCGGGTCTTGAAGAGATCACCGAAGGCGAGCTGTTTATCGGAGACCGCCTGATCAACGATGTCGCGCCGAAGGACAGAGATATCGCCATGGTGTTCCAGAACTACGCGCTGTATCCGCATATGACGGTGTTCGACAACATGGCGTTCGGTCTGAAGCTCCGCAAGGTCTCCAAGGAAGAGATCAAGCGCAAGGTCGAGGAGGCTGCGCGCATTCTCGATATCTCCCACCTGCTTGACAGACGCCCGAAGGCGCTGTCCGGCGGTCAGAAGCAGCGTGTTGCGCTGGGACGCGCCATCGTCCGCGAGCCGAAGGTCTTCCTTCTTGACGAGCCGCTCTCCAACCTCGATGCGAAGCTCCGTGCGACGATGAGAACCGAGCTGACCAAGATTCATCAGAGACTCGGTACCACCTTCGTTTACGTTACGCATGACCAGGTCGAGGCGATGACCATGGCGACCCGTATCGTCGTTATGAAGGACGGTCTGATTCAGCAGGTCGATACTCCTCAGAACCTCTACGATTATCCCGCCAACATCTTTGTCGCCGGCTTTATCGGAACGCCTCAGATGAACTTCGTCGACTGCACCCTCAAGAAGAACGGTGCGGATCTTTACGCCGTCTTCGGCAAGAACGAGATCAAAATTCCCGCCGACAAGGCCAATGACCCGGCCCTTGCCGATTTCATCGGCAAGGAGGTGATCCTCGGCGTTCGTCCCGAGTGCCTGAAGGATGAGCCTCTGGCTACCAGCACCATGACCGGCGCGGTGATCGATGCGCACGTCGATGTCACCGAGCTGATGGGCGCGGAAATCTATCTCTATCTCTCCACCGACGGAATCGATCCGAACACGCCTCAGGCGCTGGTCGCCCGCGTGTCTCCGCGCTCCCAGTCGAGAACCGGCGACGATATCAAGATCGCGCTGGATACCTCCAGAATCCATATCTTCGACAAGGATACCGAAAAGTGCATCGTTCACTGATCGGAATTCCTGCCTGAATCGGTATTACTGTGCTTGAAACGGCTGTTCCTTACCGCAAGGTAAGGCGACAGCCGTTTGCGCTATGGCACAGGACGCCTCGTTATTTATCGGATAGATATTGACAAAAGCAACAGGATACGGTATAATTGTAGGGATGGTAATATAACATAACAATCAACCCGGAGGATGCATATAGAGATGAAAAAAGAGGCCCAAAGATCCACGCCGAAGATCGTGACCGATCTTCTCCAGCTGGTCCGTACCGGCGCGGAGAATTTCCCGGATAAGGAAATCTATATATATCAGGAAAACAAGCAGGAGAAACGCCTTACCTATCGGCAGAACTATGAGCATGTGATTTGGTTCGGCACTGCGCTTTGCGAGCTGGGACTGGCAGGGAAGCATATTGCCGTCGTCGGGGATACCCATCCCTCCTATATGACGACGTTTTTGTCGGTCATCGCTTCAAACGGTACCATCGTTCCGCTGGATAAGGATCTGCACGACGACGCCCTGATCGATTTCATGAACATCGCGGAGGTCAGCGCCGTCATTTATACCGAGAATTTCAACCGGCGGCTGATCCGTCACGCCGATCGGCTTCCCACCGTCCGGTATTATGTGCCGATCATGGATTGGAGCGAGGATTGCAACGGGGAGGAGATCGTGCCCTTCAACGAGCTGCTGTCCCTGGGACGCCGTCTCCGCGAGGAGGGCAATACCGCCTTCACCGATATTCAGCCCGATCTCGATCACCTTGCCGCCATCCTGTTTACCTCCGGGACGACCGGCACCAGCAAGGGCGTGATGCTTACGCACCGCAATTTCGTCGCTGCCACAAACGGCTCCGACCAGTCGATGACGCAGTTCAATCAGGACAATGTCTTCGTCGATTGTCTGCCGATGAACCATTCCTATGAGATCACCTGCGGTCAGCTCGCCATCCAGAACCTCGGCGCGACCATGGTGATCAACGACAGCATCAAAAACGTCCTTCGCAACTTTGCCAAATATAAGCCCAATGCCCTGATGCTCGTCCCGCTTTATGTCGAGACCATGTATAAGAAGATCTGGTCGGAAATCGACAAAAAAGGCCTTCGCAAGCAGGTCAGAGCCATGATGAAGCTCAGCGACGCGCTGCTGAAGGTCGGGATCGATCTGCGCCCTAAGTTCTTCTCCCGGATCACCGGCGCGCTGGGCGGCAACCTCAAGCATATCGTCGTCGGCGGCGCTCCGATGCGGAGCGAGATCATCAAGGATTTCCGCAGCTTCGGGATCTATATCCTCGAAGGGTACGGCATCACGGAATGCTCCCCTCTCGTCGCCGTGAATCGCCTCGGCGCGGAACGCGCCCACTCGGTCGGTCCTGCCGTCGAATGCTGCCGGGTCAGAATCGATAAGCAGCCCGATGAGGAGACCGGCGAGATCGTCGTCAAGGGCGAAAACGTCATGATCGGATATTATAAAAATCCCGAGGCGACCGCCGAGGTCTTTACGGAGGACGGCTGGTTCAGAACCGGCGATATCGGATATATGGACAAGGATCAGTATATCTATATCACCGGGCGCAAGAAGAACGTCATCATCCTCAGCAACGGCAAAAACGTCTTCCCCGAGGAGATCGAGGAGCATCTCTCCGCAAGGTCGGATGTGATCGCCGAGAGCGTGGTTCTCGGCCGCCCCAACGCCTCCGGCGAGACCGTGATCACCGTCGTCGTCTACCCGAATCCCGATTTCTCAAAGGAGAAGTCCGCAGAAGAGGTGCTTGAGGCGGTCAAAGCAGCCGTGACCGAGGTCAATAAATCGCTTCCCGTCTATAAGCAGGTGCGGGACGTCGAGATCCGCGACACGGAGTTTGAAAAGACAACAACAAGAAAGATCAAAAGATTTCTTGTCAAATAATTATTTTCGGAGGAATATCATCCATGTTTGAAAAAGTCAAAGAAATGCTTGTGAACGACCTTGCGGTCAACGCCGATGAAATAAAGCCGGAAGCCGAGCTGATCAACGATCTCGGCATCAATTCCCTGGAGCTGGCCGACCTGATCCTTCTCTGCGAGGAGAAATTCGGGATCGAGGTCAAGGACGACGATATCCATAAGTTCATTACGGTCGGAGATGTAGTTGCCTATCTGGAGGAGAACGCGAAGTAATCGGAAACGACTGTTGATCGATTAAGCAAAGGAAGTGTGATCGCATGGAGAAGTTTGTCAAATTTCTTATAACGCTTTCGACCGTGACCGCCATTCTGCTTGTTCTTGTCATCGTTGCTGTCATCGCGCACTATCTGAGGACCCGCTCGATGGCGGAAAAGCTTTTGAACCGGAATCAACGCGGCGGCGATTTCATATACGAGCTTCTCCGTACCGCCTTTCCGAAAGGACGCCTCTTCAAGCGCGTGATGCTGCCGGAATTTCTGCCCGACGGCTCGGTTCGCCGTACTCCCGCCGACCTTGTGCTGGTGGAGAGGGCAGGGGTGTTTGTCATTCGGATCAAGAACCTGTCGGGCGCCGTCGATAATCCCCGCAGCGGCGACTGGACGGTGAAAAACCGCAGCGGTGTTTTCGCCTTTCCCAATCCCTTCGAGCAAAATATGGGGGGGATTCAGGCTGTGAAGGGCATCCTCAAGCGGGAGAATGTCTACAACGTGCCGCTCTACAATATCGTGGTCTTCACGGGACGGAAGGCTTCCTTCCGGAATCGATCGGAAAAGCTGCTGACGGCGGAACAGGTTCTCGACGCGCTCCGCGACATGAACCGCAATAAGTTTCTCAGTCAGGGCGAGATTTCCGACGCCGTGACGGCGATCCGCAAATATCTCCCCCGTCCCGCAAGGCCGACGGAGGGCGCCCCGACATGAGCCGACGACAGCCGCACTCTGACGGAAAACCGTAACCGAAAGGGACTTCCGTACCGACGGCAGTCCCTTACTTTATGTCCCCCGCCACCGAAAGGAGCTTGTCAATGATCATTCTGAAACGATGGATCAAGGAATTCCTCAGCTTTTTCGTCTTTCTCCGCTTCAAAGACGTATGGGCGCTCTATCGATATCTGCTGTCCAAAAATAAGGACAGCGGGCTATGCGCCTCGGTCTTCTACCACTATATCGACCGCCAGGGCGGCTATATCGGCATCGGCGCGCACTTCGCGTCGACTCCCTACTTTCCGCACGGGCTGCACGGGGTCTTTATCTCGCCGCGCAGCGTCATCGGAAAGAACGCCGTCATCTTTCAGGGCGTGACGATCGGGGCGAACCGAACCGCAGGAAGCAGCCGCGTCGGGAATCCCGTGATCGGGGATCACTGCTATATCGGAGCAGGCGCCAAGATCATCGGCGGGATTCGCATCGGAAATAACTGCCGCATCGGCGCCAATGCCGTCGTCTGCAAGGATTTGCCTGACAATTCCGTTGCGGTCTGCGCTCCGACCCGCATCATCACAAGGGAGACGCCCCCGGATAATCGTTTCTATCTGCTTCGGAACGACGGCAGGGTCGCCTTTTGGGACGGACAGGGCTTCAGAACCGTGGAGGATGAGGGAGGATGCCCTTGCTCCGACGGCGAAAGAAACGACAGGGCTTAGTACGAAACAAAGGATGCCCTGATGGTGTATGCGCGGCAGACGGCTGTTAAAAAACCAAGGATGCCCCGACGAATGGTCGGGGCATCCTTTTCTATGTTCGGACGGTGCTCGGTCAGAGCCTGATCCGATCGGCAGACGCTGAAGATTTGCCCGATCAGAGCCTGATCCGATCGGCAGACGCTGACGATTTCAATCCTTCGAGCCTATTTCGAGCAACTCGTCAGCATTTTAGATCCGGTATGTCCGACGGTGGGGCATCCGGTCAGCGCGGTCTCTTCTTATGGCAGACCGGAAGGAGGAGAAGAGCAGATGCAGCGCAGAGCAGGATGGCAGGGAGCGCGGCATCCGCCGTGCCGGGGTTTTCCGGCTCCGGCATCTCTGTCGGATATTCCACGGTCAGAGAGGAGAAGGATGCCTGACAGTTCAGACTCAGAAGTCCGACGTAGATACCTTCGGTGTTCTTCAGCGGCAGCGCGCCGTTTTGAAGGAGATGCGTGGCGCCGGTCGCTTTCTCGGTGATGGAGAGGGAGACGGTTCCGTCTTTGGCGAACACGGCCTTGACGGTATATACTTTGTCGGTGTTTCCGTGTGTAAAGTTTTCGATCGGATTCCAGAAATCGGTCGCTTCCCCTTGCTCGTTCAGCGTCGCGATCTTATCGGGATTCCAGTTCCAGCTCTTGAACTGGGTAAAGCCGTCCCCCGACCAGGTCAGAACGCCCATTCCGCTTGAAAGCCCGGTGCGCTCGTCGGTGGGGAGGGTATCGAAGAAGAGACCCGCGCCGCAGCCGTTCCCGAAGGAATTCAGCTTGATATCCGCCGAGACCGTCGCTTGCTGTCCGGGAGCAATGAAAAGCTCCGTCCCGATATAATGATCCCCGACGCCTTCGCCGCCGCCCGTGAGGGTACCGGTCGTATCGTCATAGCTCCAGCTGCCGATGACGGGGCGGAAGCGATCTCCGTATACGGGACGAAAGGTCGTGACCTTCAGATCCGAGAAGGTGGCGGAGCCGTTGAGCATCACACAGCCGACATAGACGCCGCGGGTGTTGGTAAAGGGAACGGGCGCGTTCCCCAGCACAGCCGTGGCTTTTGTCGATTGATTGGTGATCGACATTCTGACGCTGTTGTCGGCGGAGAATTCCGCTGTGACGGTGTAGCTCACGGAGGGGTCGGTCGTATCGAGAACGCCGGAAATGTCCTGCCAGGAATCACCGGCGGAGGGGGTGAAATCGGCATTCCAGCTCCAGGTCTTGAATTGCGAAAAGCCGGATCCCGACCAGGTCAGCACACCGGTTCCTCCCCCGACGCCGATCCGATCGGCGGGGTTGGGACGGGGATCAAAGAACAGCCCGCCTCCCATGGACTCCCGGAAGCCGTTGAGCTTCATCGTGACGGAGACGACGGCTTTGGTTCCGGCGGGGATGAACGTGCCGGTCGTCAGACAGTTGTCGCCGTTTGCGTCAGCGCCGAGGGTGATGCTGTTGGAGGCGCTGTCATACGCGCCGATCGTGCCGCATCCCGCGGTAAGCCCGGCGGTGACGTCTTTGGTGACCGATTCCTCCGTCGCGGCGAAGAGGAAGAAAGACATCATGCTGCAAAGGAGTGTTGAAATCAAAACAATAGAAACTGCTTTTCTCATGGTTTTTCTGCCTTTCTGAATTTATTTTACGCATATTGCGGACGAAAAATGCGGTTTCGATGCTTCCGTTCCGAGCGGAACGGACGGAGGGAATGCGCGAGCCGACTGCGGCGGGATCGACCCCTCAGAGGCAAGCCGGGCCTGCGCCGAGCCGGCGGGGGAGGGAAACGCTGTTCCTGGGACGGGTGGTGACAACCGCCCTCTGTTCTGACAGGCGGGGCTGCTTTGACGGCAGAAGGATTACCCGTCCTCCGTTCATATGATTTCCAGCGCGTCCTTGGAGGGATATGCGGGGAATGCGGGGCTCGGCAGCGTCTGATACCAGAAGGCGACGGAGGAAATATCATCCTGAAGCGGCAGATACCGCGTGCCGGAGCGCCAGCCGAGCGCCTGAATGGTGATTCCGAGACGTTTGCGGAAGCGGATCGGGTCGGTGATATGCCAGCGGTACATCGAAAAGCGCTGCTGCGAACGGTAGAGACCGTCGGGCGGGAAGGGTGCGAAGCCGCAGTAGGGATTGGAATAGGCCTCATAGCGGTCGTTGTTGTCGAAATTATGCGCGCCGCAGAAGTAATCCTCCGTTCCCGTGCCGCAGATGGTGGGAAACTCTCCGTCGTCGTCAAGATAGAATTTGACCTCCCCTTCTCCCCACCAGCCGTTGTTATTGCTGCCCCAGGCGATGTAGGTGCCGACATATTGTCCCTGTCCCGTCACGCCGTCCAGGATCGTGTGGCAGCCCATATAGGGCAGGGGGTTTGTGCGGCGGTACTGCGCATGGAAATAGCCGATATCGGAGGGAATTTCCGTCAGCACATAGTCGATCTGATACCAGAGACAGACCGCCTCGTCATCCAGATTCTCAAGCGTGATGCGGCAATGCTTGCGGAAGGGCATCTGCCAATAGCAGTTCATTCCGTTCTTGGGATTGACGCAGACCGCAAGGGAGGAGACTGTCCGATGCTCCGGATTGTAAGCGGAGGCAAAGAAATCGGACAGCGGGCATTCCACCGAGGGGGCGGTCTGCCCGTCCCAATAGATCCTGAGTGTCAGCATCCGCCCCGGAACGGGGGCGAAGGTGAGCCAGATATGCTGGATCATGGCAGGGCCGTCGATCTCGGCGAGCGTGCGGACCTCGCCCGGGGCAATCATGATCGAGGGGGAAATCTTCCACCCCCTGCCGAGATCACGGGCGCAGCGCTCTCCTGTCCCATGCTCGGCGCGCCCGCCGTTGCCCTGTTCACCGCTGAAGTTTTCGGGGCTGATCGAGCGGGATTCCGCGTCGGAGAGCTGATAGAGATTTGAAAGATTGGATCCGAGTCGGTTAAACATACTTGTAACTCCTTTTCGGGAAGGCCGGAAGCAGACGGATGCGGCTTCTTCACCGGCTTGATGGGGATGGGTCGGGAATGCCCTGTGCCAACGTTGCCGTCGAGGCGTTCGGGCTGCGGAAGGAGAGGGTGTCCCCGCCCCCGGCGGAGGGCTGTCTTGAGCCTGCCCGGCCGCAGGCATCTGCCGGGACTTGAGCGGGGAGTTTCCTGTCATTTTTTCTTTTTTTTCAGAACGATGACCGTTACGACCGCAGCGATGAGAAGTATCGCGGCGACAATGGCGAGGATCGGCCCGACGTTCGGTTTTTCGCTGCCGGGGGATTGCCCGCTCACGGCGCCGGAGGCTGCCGCCGTCGATCCGGCTTCCCCTGCCGTGGAGACAGGCCCGGTCGCTGTGGGCTCGGATGTGCTTTCCTCCTCGCTGCTGACCACCTCCGGCGGCTGTGTCTCAAGGCCCTCGGGGTTGCGCTTCGGGGCTGTTCCGCCGTAAACGGCGGTCACGTTCTCAAACGTGCCGGCAGCCAGCCAGGTATATACGCCGAGATATCCGCCGGTAAATCCGGTGTTTGCAACGTTATGGATGATCACGTCATCCAGATAGGCTTCCATATCGCCGTTTTCAAAAATCTCAAGGCGGAGCTTATAGGTGCGGTCGGTTTCAAAGGAGGAGGGGTAGTTGTCGGAAACGGTGTAGGTGGCCGAGAAGGAGAAGAACCGGGATACGCCCTCCTCCGATACCGCGTCGATATTGTAGATCAGCGCGCCTCCGCCGAGGGGATTGAGTCTTGAGGTTTCCGACAGCAGAAGCGCGACGGCAGCACCGTCGGTGATCCTGACGTCGGCGGTCACCGTCAGATGCTTGCCGGCGGCGAAATAGAGGTCGGACATCAGGATCGCTTCCTTGTCGACATTTTCGGGAAGAGCGGTCAGCACGCCGTTTTCCGTCGTCCATTTTCCCATCACGGCCTCGGAAGCGCTGCCGTCAAAGCGATAAGTACCGGGGGCGGCGGAGGTGGGCTTATCAACTCCGACAGCCGATCCGGCCCCGTCATATTCCACCGTCAGATTGCGGAATTCGGCAGAGCCGCTGAAGGTGTAGATCCCGATGTATCCGCCGGGGAAGTTGGTGTTCAGCCCCTGGCAGCACAGCTCGTCATCGATATAGACCTCAAGGGAATCGTCGTCGTAGATCTCAAGACGCATATTGAAGCTTTGGTTCAGCGCGATCCCGACATTCTTGTAAGAGCCGACCATCGTCTGTGCGTTGACACAGAAGAGCTTGGCCTGTCCTGCCGAAATATCGAGCGGGGTCAGAATGCAGCCTCCCTCCAGCGGAAGGGTGGGGTCAAGCTCCGCAATGCAGAAGCCCGCCGCGCCGTTTGTCCCGCCGGTGATGGTGATATCGACGGAGACGGTGGCGCGCGTTGCCGATTCGATATAGATATCGCTTGTCAGAAAGGCGTCGCCGATCGTGCCGTTGCTCTCCTTGGAGACGATGACGTCGTCGCGGATCTCCCATTCCCCGCGGATCACGTTGTAAAGCTCCGCCATGATATTCTGGCTTTCGGCATGGGCGGGAAGGGCAGCAAGGGTTGTCAAAAGCAGAAGGATAGCGGTAAATAAGGCTGTTCTTTTCATTGTGATGCTCCTTTCGGAATTCAATAGGTGATGATCACCGAGACCGTCTCGCGGCTGTTCAGCGTCAGAATGATCGTGCCGTCGGAAGAAAGTAGATCCTCCCCCGTTTCGGCGTTGTAGGCGCGTTTCACCTCTCCCTTCGGAGGGGTATAGGTGAACTTGACCCTTGCCTGACCGATATCGGCGGTGTTGTAGAGCTGAATGGCGGAGCGGTTTCCCTCTGCGCCCTCCAGCACGCCGACATCGACGCGGCTCGGGATGCTCCCCGACAGCCCGCGGCGGTATACATAGGTGCCGTTCAGGTACAATGCGGGGTCGGATTCATAGATCGCCAGATATCGCTTGAGATTCCGGTTGGTATACTTGCTCTGCATAACATGATAGCGATGGCAGATGAAGGGCTCTCCCAGAACGAACGCCTGATTGAAATAGGTGTCGTTGTTCTCGCTCTCAAGATCCCGTCCGATGATCCTGTTCGGAATGGTGTAGCGGGTCAGGGGAAGGAAATTCGTGTCGGTATAGCCGCAGAAGACGTCGATCCATTGCCCGTAGCAATCGCAGACGCCCTCGCAGAGCAGAAACCAATCCTCCCCGCAGCGATCCATCACGTCGGTGATCTCGTTGAGGAGCTTGCTGTAGCCCTCGTAGTATGCGGTGGCGGGGGTGGTGTGCCCGTGATTGGGGTCAAAGCAGAGATAGCTCCGCATTTCCGAGATCTGGTCGAGATACAGCGCGTCTGCGCCTGCCCGGCGAACCTTTTCGGCGGCTGACACGATCGCTTCCCGGAAGGCATCGGAGGCGGGACACATCGCCACATCGACGGCGTTGCCGGAGGTGGGATAGGTCTCCTCATAGACGCTGCCGTCAGGCTTCCGGGTCGCACACGCCTCACCGTTGAGTACGCCGTCCTCGTTTTTCGTGTTGTACCAGCGGCTTTCGATATCCGACATATGTGCGTTGAGATAGAGGATCGCTTTTCCCCCTTCTTCGTGAAGCTTCTCCAGCCCCCGGAGGAAGCCCTCTTCTCCTCCCATCCGCTCGCTGAAGGTATAGTCGGGATAGTAGGTGTCAAAGCCTCCCTCATGCCAGCCCGTGATCCACATACAGGATAGCCCGGTCCGGCGTTGGATCAGCCTCATGGAGGTCTGAAGGGTCTGTGCCGTCGGGGCGGGAGCGGAGGCGACATATTTGGTGAGAATATTGTCAAGATAGATGTTCAGATCCCAGCCGTTTCCGCCGGAGAAGGTTTTCACCGATTCGGACGGGGCCTTGACCCAGCCGGTTTCCGTCAGAAACCGACGGTACCGGTCGGAGGCCGCCGTCCAGTCTCCGTCGGGGAAGCAGGAGATCACGACCGGGGCACACTCGGTTTTTTGCCCCGGCGCGGTGAAGGGAAGCTGCTCACACCATACCGACGCGGAGCGGTCCGCGCAGCTTTTGTAGGAAAAGGTCTTGTAGGAAGCCCGCTGATCCTCCACCGTGTAGGGAAGAATTCCGTATGCCTCGTTCATGTTGCGGAGCATATTGCCGGAGTAGATCCCCGAAAAGTAGAAGAGGGAATTGCCGTTCATGAAGAATTGGCTTTCATCGGCGCCGGTGGCGACATTGTGAAGGTTGATGACCACATCGGTCTGATAGAAGCGGGTCAGCAGGTCGATGATCCTGGTGACGGAAGCCTCGTCGGTGAAGGAGAATTCCGGAATTCCTTCGCTGTTGTTTTCGGCAATGACCACGCCGCTGCTGTTGAAGACGCCGATCAGCACGTCGCGGATATGGCTGATGCCGTAGCGATCCTTTTCGTCATGGATGCCGTTGTTGTCCACATCGAGCGCGACCGTCTGCGCCATCTCAAACAGCTTGTCGTAAGTCCAGACGCCGTCGCGCACCAATTGATAGGGATCGCTTAAGTCGTTGTCTTCGATCATGCGCTTGTTGAAGTAGGCGACCCAGGTGGCAAGCTCGTCGTTTGTCGTCAGGGAGGAGGTCAGCCCGAAGTGCTTGCCGAGGATCGACAGAGAATCGTAGGATTGCTTGTCCCACCAGGGCTGACTGAGATCAAGATGCGGGATGACGCTCAGCTCGCAGAGGCATCCCGTCGTCACGAGGGAGGCGAAATTCTGACTGCGGATCAGGGCGAAGGCATAGGGTGCGTCCCCTGAGCGGTTGGCAGCCAGGATCGTGCTGAGCTCCTGTCCGCTGACGATGTCATACTGTCCGACGCCGCAGTTGTATTTTTCCTTCATGTACAGGATCCTCTCAAAGGTCTTGGTCTCGATTCCGTTTTCCGAGGATTGCTCGGCGAAGACGTCAGTGATATCGAGAGGCGTGTAGTTGGTCCAGCTTGTGCAAAGGATCGTAAACAGCTTGCCGTCCATGTCCTTCGGCGGAAGAGCGGGCCGCGGCTCGTCGCTGTCGGAGGGAGGGGAGGGCGCTGCCGTCGTGTCGGTGACAGGCTTTTCCATGACAGTGCAGGCGACCGTCGTCATCAGGAGAAGAACCGCAAAAACGAGGCATAGGCGTTTTAACATAAGCACATCTCATCCTTTCATGGCTTTCTGTTCTCATTGTATCACAGCCCGCTGCAATCCGAAATGCCGATAATTGACTTGTGATTTAACAATTATTGATATCTGAACAGAGGGAATATTCCAAAAATCTGAAATCTCCTTCATAATTTGCCTTTTTCATACAATTTTTGCTTGACTGCTTTGCCGTAATCGCATATAATTGATATGTAAGCAGCCGAATACGTTTGGCATTTATTGACATCCGGAGGCCCCGATGAATCTGAATACCTTTTCGCCCTATATCCGCGTGGCGACGCCGGCGACGCTGATCTCCCCCTGCATCATTTATCCCCGCGTTCTGCTTGATTATGAGCTGATCTATATTGAAGAAGGGAAATGCATGATCACCTACGAGGGGGAGGAATTCGTCGCGAAAAAAAACGACGTGGTGTTTTTCCGCCCCAATATCACCCATAAGATCGAGCTGTTCCCCGGCATCAATCTCTCGCAGCCTCATGTCCATTTCGACATCGATTTCGACCGCTACAGCGCCGAGGTGTATGTCTGCTTCAAAAACCGGGAGGATCTGAGCGAGACCGATTGGAGGATGATGCGGAAGGATATCTTTTCCGGGATGCCCCAGCCCTCCCCGATCATCAGGGTGTCCGATCCTCCCCTCTTCAGGAGGCTGTTCTATGAGATCATCGAGATCAGCCGCTATAAGCCGCCCCTGCATCAGATCACCTCCAAATCCCGCATGATCGAGCTGCTCGGGCTGATCATCCGGGACAACTTTCCCGATTATTTTGAGGAGTCCCCCGGAACCGCCGAGTTTGATATGGCGACGGTCAAAAATTATATCGATTTCAACTTCCGAAACGCCCTGTCGCTGGAGGCGTTGAGCAATCAGTTCAATTACAATAAATATTATATCCTCCGCCGGTTCCGGAAGCGCTACGGCGTGACGCCGATTCAGTATTATAACGATCTGCGGCTGTCGGAGGCGCAAAAGCTCCTCGATTCCCATTCCGTCACCGAGGTGGCGGATATGCTGAAATTTTCCTCGATCTATGCCTTCAGCCGCGCCTTCAAGGGAAAATACGGGCTCAGTCCGACGCAATACCGCGAGAGGCTGCGGAGCGTTCCGGAGCCGTCGGATCCCGAAAGCGACGGGGAGGGAACGGTTGACAAATCCGTGGATTTGTGATATGATTAGTATATGTTCACACAGCGCCCGATCCGATGTCAAGGGGAGAGACACGTCCGATCAAAGACCCGGCAAGCGACTCTCCGGCGCGCTGTGAGAAAGGCTCTCCGTGATCATTCTGACCGCGGGGCAGCGGCTTGCCGCGCTCCGGTCTTCTTCGCGCCTCCGCTCCGATCGGGAATCAGAAGCGCCGGTTCGGATGCGGGGCGCTTTGTCGGAGCGGCAGCCGGTCTGCCGCCCGGAGGAAATTACTGTATTTTGCGGGAAAGGAAAGCCATTTGGCTGCTGGCTGCATTTATGAAAGACGAAAAAACCCTTGCGTTTATCAACTTTTACGCGATCCTCGGCGCTCTGTCGGAGCTTTGCCGCCTCGATAAGGGGGCGGCGGCGCTGATTGCGGACAAACGGATCTCAGTCGGGATCTCGGTCAAGGACGGCCCTTGCGGGACGCTCCTCTTCGAAAAAGGAGAATGCCGTGTCCTGCAGGGTGTCGGAAGCGTTAACATCCGTCTCCCCTTCTCAAGCTGCGCGAAATTCAACGGCATGATCGACGGGACCGTCACCCCGATCCCCTCGAAGGGCTTTACCAAAATCAGCTTTCTGACGAAGCAGTTTACCATGCTGACCGATATGCTGACGCGATATCTCCGCCCGCGGGAGGAGGATCTGGCCGATCCCGATTTCTTCCGCATCAGCACCTATCTGACTTTCTATGTCGTGTCGGAGGCGATCTCCCAGATCGGCAACCACGATGCGATCGGCAAGGCCAGCGCCTCCTATATTGTCGACGGAACTGCCAAGCTCGCGATCGGGGAGGAGCTCGGCGCCGCCGTGGTCGCAAAGGATCATTGCCTGACCACCGTCCACGCCATGCCCGACCGCTTTTTCTCCTACATGATCTTTGAGGATCTGGCGCTGGCGAACGATCTCTTCGCGGGACGGGTCAACAGTGTTGCCTGCGTCGGAATGGGCAGGATCCGCATCGGCGGCATGATCTCTCAGGTCGACAATATCAACCGCATCCTCGACCGTGTCTCGCTTTATCTCGCTTAAATACCGAACAGGAAGGGCAGAATTATCATGTTCAAGATCAATGATTATACCAAAAGCCGCGAGGCGTTTCTTCGCGCCGAGAAGGTGATCCCTTCCGGCATCTACGGCCATCAGGGACCGACGGAGGGCTGCTATGTCCCTGTCGAGGCCTTCCCTCTCTTCTCGGAACGGGCGCAGGGGAGTTATTTCTGGGATGTCGACGGCAATCGCTTTATCGATTATATGTGCGGATACGGGCCGAATATCCTCGGCTATAACGATCCCGATGTTGACGCGGCGGCGGCCGCACAGCGGAAGCTGGAGGACTGCGTTACCATCCCCGGCACCAAGATGATCGAGTTTGCCGAGCTGCTGGTCGATACTGTCCACAGCGCCGACTGGGCGTTCTTTGCCAAGAACGGAAACGACGTGACCACCATGGCGGTCATGGTCTCAAGAGCCTATACCCACAGAAAGAAGATCGTCTTTTTCAAGGGCTATTATCACGGCATCTCCCCCTGGACGCAGAAGATCGACTATGCCGGCGTTACTCCGGAGGATGTTTCGAATAACATCTACCTCGACTGGAACGACGCAGATGCGCTCGCAAGGACCTTTGATGAGAACAAGGGGCAGATCGCGGCGGTCATCGCCCAGCCCTATATGCACAACAATTTCATGGACAACACCCTGCCGGAAAAGGATTTCTGGCAGAAGGCGCGGAAGCTCTGCACCGAGAACGATACCGTTCTGATTATCGACGACGTGCGGGCGGGCTTCCGTCTTGACCTTGCCGGCTCGGATCATTATTTCGGCTTTGAGGCGGATCTGATCTGCTTCTGCAAGGCGCTGGCCAACGGCTATAACGTCTCGGCGCTCTGCGGGAAGAATTTTCTGAAAAACGCTGCCTCCTCCCTTTCCTATACCGGCAGCTATTGGCTCTCCTCTGTCCCCTTTGCGGCGGGCATTGCCTGCCTGAACAAGCTGAAGGCGCTGAACTGCCCGCAGCTTCTGATTGAGAAAGGCACGCGGCTGAAGGAAGGGCTGATCGCGGCGGCAGCCAAATACGGCTTTGACCTGCGGGTCACCGGCGTCCCCTCCCTCTTCTATCTGCGGATTGCCGACGATCCCTCGCTGATGCTCCATCAGGAATGGATCGCGGAATGCGTCAAGCGCGGAGTCTTTTTCACCAATCATCACAACCACTTCATCAACGCCTCACTCACCGACGAGGATATCGCGGAGACGGTGGCGGTGGCGGAGGAGGCGTTCTCCGTTGTCAGAGACCGTCATTCCTGACGAGCCTGCCTGACGGAGGAACCGGGCTGATCCGACGGGCGGAGGATGCCGCCGCGGGTCGGCGCACCGCCTCTTCCGCCGGGATATGAGGTCACAATATCCCGGTATCCCCGTTGCCGGAAGTAATACAGAGGAAACATTATGCTCAATACCGCAATCAGAGAACTTGTCGCATATGGAGAAAAAAACGGCCTTCTGACGGCTGACGACCGTGTTTATACGATCAATCGTCTGCTGGAGGCGCTCGGCCTTGACGGCTATGAAGAGCCGGATCGACTCCCCGCCGGGCGGGAGCTTTGCGTGATTCTGAAGGAGCTGACCGACGATGCGGTCGCAAGGGGACTGTGCGGCGACGGGATCGTCGAGCGCGATCTCTTTGATACCCGTCTGATGGGGCTGCTGATGCCCCGTCCCGGCGAGGTGATCGGACAATTCAAAGCCCTCTGTGCCGAATCGTCGGAGGCGGCGACCGATTGGTACTATCGGCTGAGCTGCGACAGCAACTATATCCGCCGCGACCGGATCCGCAAGGATAAGAAGTGGAAGCTCGATACGGAATACGGCGAGCTTGACATCACCATCAATCTCTCCAAGCCCGAAAAAGATCCCAAGGCCATCGCGGCTGCCAAGAAAATGAAGCAGAGCGGCTATCCGAAGTGCGCGCTCTGCCGTGAAAACGAGGGCTATGCGGGGACGCTGACCGCCGCCGCGCGGCAGAATCACAGGATCATCCCGGTGACGATCAACGGCAGCGATTGGTTCTTCCAGTATTCTCCGTATGTCTATTACAATGAGCATTGCATCGTTTTCAATTCCGAGCATACCCCGATGGCGATCAATCGGGCCACCTTCCGCAAGCTGCTTGATTTCGTCACCCTGTTCCCGCATTACTTTGTCGGCTCAAACGCCGATCTGCCGATCGTCGGCGGGTCGATTCTGACGCACGATCATTTTCAGGGCGGCCGCTATACCTTTGCCATGGCGAAGGCGCCGATTGAGCGGCCGATCACCTTCCGCGGCTTTGACGACGTGGAGGCGGGGATTGTCAGATGGCCGATGGCCTGTATCCGTCTCCGTGCGGGGGACAGCGAGCGGCTGGTCGAGCTGGCCGACCGGATTCTTGCCGCATGGCGGGGCTATACCGACCCCGATGCCTTTATCTTTGCCGAGACCGACGGGGAAAAGCACAACACCGTCACGCCGATCGCCCGCCGCCGCGGGGAGGATTTCGAGCTGGATCTCGTGCTTCGCAACAACATCACGACGGAAGAGCATCCGCTCGGAGTGTTTCATCCTCATGCCGAGCTGCATCATATCAAGAAGGAGAACATCGGGCTGATCGAGGTGATGGGGCTTGCGGTGCTTCCCGCCCGGCTGAAGGGAGAGATGGAGGCGTTGGCGGAGGGCATCCGCAGCGGCGCCGATCTCTACGCCGATCCCCTTACCGAAAAGCACGCAGACTGGGCCTACGGCTTTATGAAGAAGTACGGAACGCTTCGCGGGGAGGAGATCGGATCGGTCATCGAGAAGGAGATCGGGCTGGTCTTTGCAAGGGTGCTGGAGGATGCCGGCGTTTATAAATGCACCCCCGAGGGCAGAGAAGCCTTCCTGCGCTTTCTTGACAGCGTGAATTGATCAAGGCGGCGCATCGGAAAAGGGAAAAAATGCCGCGCCGTCGCAGGATCGCGGCGCAACGGAAACAGAAAACAGGATGCCGCGCCGTCGCAGGATCGCGGTGCAACGGAAACAGAAAACAGGATGCCGCGCCGTCGCAGGATCGCGGCGCAACGGAAAAGAACCCCTCCCCCGCAAGTGCTGTGGGGGAGGGGTTCGGTTGTATCATACAGTTTGTTTCTGCTGTTCGGAGCATTCCGCCGCAGAGCCTTCCGTCGGGGAAGGCCGCACCGGGGGGAGGAGCAGCCGCTATTCGGCGCAGCGCTTCAGTTTCGCGTAGGTTGCCATCAGCTTCTTCGTGCCGACATCGTCGAAGGCGATCTCATAGAGAACATCGGTTCCCATCTCACGGGCAGACGTGATCGTTCCGTCTCCGAAGGTCGTGTGCGAGACGCGGTCTCCGACACGGAAATGCTCGAAGGATTTGCTGCCTACCGTGGATTTGAGCGCAGGGCGGGTGAAGAATTCCTTGGAGATAACGTTTTTTCGCTTTCTTGCCGTTGCCTGCGGAGCAGGGGCGGGACGTTTTTCCTCGTCGACGGTCTTGCAGTTCTCCGGAATCTCGGTAATGAAGCGGGAGAGCTGGTTATACTGCGTTCTGCCGTACATCAGACGCTCCCGGACATGGATGCAGTAGAGCTTTTCCCTGGCTCTGGTAATCGCCACATAGGCAAGCCTCCGCTCCTCCTCCAGCTCGTCGGGGAAGGAGATGGCCTGGACGCCGGGGAAGATTCCCTCCTCAACGCCGGGCAGGAAGACCACCGGGAATTCAAGCCCCTTGGCGCTGTGGATGGTCATGAGGACGACGGCGTTGTCCTCGTCGTCGTAGTTGTCAATATCGGTCAGCAGCGCCGTTTCCTCAAGGAAGGTCTCAAGTCCGCCCCCCTCCGGGTGGCTTTTTTCAAACTCCACGGCGTTTGTGACAAGCTCTCTTACGTTGTTGAGGCGTTCGGCTTCCTCCTCGCCGCCTGCCAGCAGCATCGCGCGGTAGCCGGTCATCTCAATGGTCTGCTCGAAAAGCTCCGAGAGAGAGACGGTCCCGTTGAGCTCGCGGAGGCGTTCGATCACCCCGACAAAATCCTTGATCTTGGGGGCGCTTTTGCAGATCTGGGGATAGGTAGAGGCCGACTTCATGACGGCATACATACTCAGCCCGTTGACGGAGGCGAGGTATTCGATGTCGGAAACGGTCTTATCCCCGATTTTGCGCTTCGGTTCGTTGATGATGCGCTTGAGGCGCTGATCGTCGGCGGGGTTGTTGATGACCGCGAGATAGGCCATGATGTCGCGGATCTCCTTCCGCTCGTAGAAGCGCGTTCCGCCGATCACCCGATGGGGAATGCCGCTGCGGGAGAAGAGATTCTCCAGGCTGTTGGACTGAGCGTTTGTGCGGTACAGTACGGCGAAGTCGCTGTAGCGCCGCTTTTCCCGGATCACCATATCGATGATCTTGTTGATGATGTATTTGGCCTCATCGCTCTGGGTCTCGCACTTTTTGACGATGATCTTTTCCCCCTCGCCGCGGGAGGAGAAGAGGGTCTTGTCGTGACGGCTGCGATTGTTCCGGATCACGCCGTTTGCGGCGTCGAGGATGGCGGAGGTGGAGCGATAATTCTGCTCCAGTCGGATGACCGTTGCGTCGGGATATTCCCGATCGAAGTTGAGGATATTCTCAATCGTCGCGCCGCGGAACTTATAGATGCTCTGATCGTCGTCCCCCACCACCATCAGATTCCGCCGGCGGGCCGACAGCAGCTTCACCAGCTCAAGCTGGGCGAAGTTGGTGTCCTGGAACTCATCGACGCTGACGTAGCGGAAGCGCTTCTGACAGAAGTCCCGCGCCTCCTCGTTTTCCCGGAGCAGACGGACGGTCTGCATGATGATATCGTCGAAGTCGAGGGCGTTTGCGGCGGCGAGCTTCTTCTGATAGAGCGTATAGAGGGCGGCAATCTGCGACTGTCTGAAATCCGAACCGATCTCCGCAGAAAAAATCTGGGGGGTCTTGAGATTGTTTTTCAGGGTGCTGATCTGGGAGAGGAGGGATTTGACGGGGAAATTCTTCTCGTCGATCCGGCACTCCTTCATGCAGCTCTGAAGCAGACGCTTGGAATCGTCGGTATCATAGATGGTGAAGCCGCGGGAATAGTCGAGGCTTTCCCCGAAGCGGCGGAGCAGCCGCACGCAGACCGAGTGGAAGGTGCCGGCCCAGATCTCGTCGGTGTATTCCTCCCCGATGGCGGAGGCCAGACGGGTTTTCATCTCGTTTGCCGCTTTGTTGGTGAAGGTGATGCAGAGGATTGCCCACGGCGGACAGGAATCGGTGACATACTCGCTCAGGATATCCGCAATCTCTTCACTCGACAGCGCCTGAGCCTCTTCGAGACGGGCAGCCTCCGCGTCGTCCATCCCCTCGGGAACGGTGTCGTCGAAATAGGCATTTCCGTATCGGATGATATGGGCGATGCGGTTGACAAGAACGGTGGTCTTGCCGGTTCCGGCGCCCGCGAGGACGAGCAGAGGGCCGTTTACGGTGAAGACCGCCTCCTGCTGCTGCGGGTTGAGTGAATCGTACAGCTTATGAAAAAGCGCCCGTTTTGCACTTTGAAAGCGTTGAGCGGTATTTTCGTTGCGAATGTCCATTTTACCTCCGTGCCGCATGATCGCGGACAAACAAAAAACCGGCGGCGTAAGAGAAACGACCGATTTTTTGCAGAATCATACAGGAATATTATATCACATCGGAGGTTGAGTGTCAAGGCAAATTGTACTTTTCTTGAACAAATTGTAGAAAAAAGAAAAACAATCCATATATAATTTGTGTTTATGACGAAAATCATAAGGAAAGGCGGGTCGATCTCGTTCGCCGCTGAAACGGGGAGCGAAAGACCCGCCGAAGGGGAACGGGGGTGCTGCGGGAAGCGCAGCCGCCGTTCCCGAAAGGCAGCCGGACGGTTTTTCCGATTCAGAAGGGACTGTCTGCCTGCCCGATTACGATCTCCCGTCCCAATACCCCGGACAGGCGATCCCGCAGACGGAGCAGGGCGGGGGTATAGTCCCGCTTTCCGTGCGGCGTGCGATATCCCGACTCGATGCTCTCGGCCTGGTAGCGGAGGTATTGTTCTGCGGCGGAGGCGATCTCCTCGTTTTCGTCGGACAAAAGGGGGATGACATATTCGGCGGCGCTGTAGGAGAGGCTGTAGAACGCGCCGACGTCGCAGGTCGGCAGAACGCCGTCCTGATAGAGCCTGACATTGAGCTTCACGACCGCCGCGTCGGGATTGAGGAGGCAGAGGGTCGAGAAGAGGATCAGAAAGGCGGCGCAGGAGGAGGGGACGACGGGGAAGGAGGGGCGGAGCTGACGGAGGATGATCAGCAGGAAGATCACGGCAAGCAGCACCATGAACCAGGAGGTCAGCAGCCGCAGCCGCGTGAATCCGAACAGCCCGATATAAAGCACCATCTTGCGGAAGGCGGTGGCGATCAGGATCAGGGTGAAGACCGACAGGATGACGTTGAGCACCCGTACCGCGCCGCTCTGACGCCCCTCGGCTTTTTTGGAGAGGAGGGAGGCGAAGAGGATGACGCAGAGATTGAGGAAGGTGACGACGCAGAGCTGGAAGAAGCCGCTTCTTGCGTATTCCGCCGCCGAATAGCCCTCCGGGACGATGCCGGCGAAGGCTTTGACGTAATAGCCGAGCTGGGAGATGAAAAAGAGCAGGTAAATCAGGAGCAGGGGGATCACGGCCGAGCAGACGGCGACGACGGGGAGGCGGGAGAGGGAGGCGGTGTGCCGCTTTTTGGCTTCCTCGTTCAGAATCCCGCGGCAGCGCCCCTCACGGTTGGTAAAGATCATGCTGAAGAAATACATGGAGACCGGGATGCTGAAGAGGGCAAGATATAAATTGAAGAGGATCTCGCTTACGCTGCTGCCGAAGACCGCACGGGCGATACGGCGGGCGATCTCCCCGAAGGCGGGGTCGGCGGAGGAGAGCAGGGCGGTCACCACGAGAGCGGGAAGAAACGCAATGGCAATGCCCAGCAGGATACAGGCGGCGGTGCGCCCCTTTTTTGCATTCTTCAGAGGGGCGATCAGCGCGGGGAAGATCGAGGCGAAGGCGGAGAAGGGCATCACGAAGAGCGCCTTGACGGCGTCGAAGAAGAAGGTGTCGTCGATTTTGCCGTCTTCCTTTCCGAAGGTGAGATAATACCAGATCGGGTAGCCGAGCATCTCAAAGAAGAGGACAAGCGTTGCCGCCGGAGAGCCCGGGGCGGTCAGAAAGACGGTCGGAAGCAGGACAAGACACGCCAGCAGGATGATCGGGAGGGCGCGGAAGCGCCGGCGGGCGATCAGCAGGATGACGGCGGGAAGGGAAAAGACGACCGAAAAGAGAAACGCCGAGCCGCCGAGCGAGGAGCGCCCCACCCATTGCAGGAAGAGATAACCGAGGATCAGACAGGCAAGCGCCGTGACGGAATGGGAGACGGAGAAGCCGGGCGCACCTGACGGAGGAACAGAGGCCGACAGCTGACGCGGCAGGGGAGCATGAGAATCGTTCATGACGGAAATCCTTTCGATGATATCGGAATCAGTTGCGGCGCCGTGTTCGGAACGGGGCCGCTGTGATTTCATTATAGCACCGGAATTTCAAAATGTCAAGAAAAAATTATCGAAATTCGATAAATAAATATCATAATTCAAAAACAAACTCTTTTCCGTGTTGACAGGGGAGACGATTCGGGGTATAATAGAGAAAAAATCTGATGAAACTCCCGAAGGGAATCGAAATGAGCCGTTCTGTTATCCTCGACAGGATCAACCGTCCTGACGATATCAAAAAACTGAATTCCGAGGAACTGGCGCTTCTTGCCGGGGAGATCCGGGAGTTCCTGATCGAAAAGGTCGAAATCACCGGCGGGCATCTGGCCTCCAATCTCGGGGTGGTCGAGCTGACGCTGGCGCTGCATCGGGTCTTTGATTTTCCGCAGGATCATCTGATTTTCGATGTCGGGCATCAGTGCTACACCCATAAGCTGCTGACGGGGCGGCGGGATCGCTTTGATACCCTGCGGCAGAGAGGGGGGCTGTCGGGTTTCACGAAAATGGCGGAGAGCGGCTATGACTGCTTCGGTGCGGGGCACAGCAGCACCTCGGTCTCGGCGGCGATCGGCTTTGCGGAGGCAGAGCGGCTGCACGGCTCGGAGGCTTGTACTGTGGCCGTGCTGGGGGACGGTGCGTTTACCGGAGGCATGGTTCACGAGGCGCTCAACAATTGCAGACAGGATCTGCGCCTGATCATCGTCCTGAACGAAAACGAGATGTCGATCTCGAAGAATATCGGCGCGTTCTCGCTCCTGATCGCCAGAATCCGCGCCTCCAAGGGCTATTATCGTACCAAGCGCCGGACGGCGCGCTTCATTCTGAAGCTCCCCGTTGTCGGCAGACGCCTCTTCCGCCTGATCCGACGCATCAAGCAGTCGGTGAAAAACCGGATGTATAAAAGCAATTACTTCGAGGATCTCGGCCTGTATTATCTCGGCCCGGTCGACGGACACGACCGCGAGCGGGTGGAGCGGCTTCTGCAGGAGGCGAAGACCGCGCGGCAGAGTACCGTCGTGCATATCCGCACCGTCAAGGGCAAGGGCTACCCTCCCGCAGAGGCAAACCCCGGCCGCTATCACAGCGTCCCGCCGAAAAGCGCCCCGAAAATCCGCAATTTCTCTGCCGAGGCGGGGGAGCTGCTGATCGGGCTCGGGCGGAAGGACGGCAGGGTCTGCGCCGTGACTGCCGCGATGGCGGAGGGGACGGGGCTGAAGCGCTTTGCCGCCGCCGTGCCGGAGCGGTTCTTCGATGTCGGGATCGCGGAGGAGCATGCGCTGACCTTCTCGGCGGGGCTTGCCGCCGATGGCATGAAGCCCTATTTTGCGGTCTATTCCTCCTTTCTGCAGCGGGGCTACGATAATCTGATCCATGACATCGCGCTTCAGGATCTGCCGGTGACGGTGCTGGTCGACCGGGCGGGGCTGAGCGGCGGGGACGGGCCGACGCATCACGGAATCTTCGACGTCGGCTTCCTGTCGCAGATCCCGAATATCGAGTTGTATACTCCCTCCTGCTTCGAATCGCTGCAGTACGCAATGCAGTATTCTCTCACCGCTTCCCACCCTGTCGCGATCCGCTATCCGAACGCGGGCGATCTGCCGATGGTGCGCGAGCGGTTCTTCGAGGCGGGGGAAGGGGAGCATTTCCTGCGCTGCAGCTTCGGGGCGGGGCTTGTCCCCGATCGCCTGATTATCACCTACGGTCGGATCGTGACCGAGGCGATGGCGGCGGCCGACGAATTCAATGCGGAAGGGAAGGGCTTCTGCGGGGTGATCCTCCTCGAAAGGCTTAAGCCCTACCCGATCACCGCCAAACAGATCGGCGCGCTTCTTCCGACAGGGCTGAAGACCGTTGTCTTTCTGGAGGAGGGCATCAGGAACGGAGGCGCGGGAATGATCCTGCGGGAGCTGCTGCCCCTGCCCGACGGCTGCCGCTATTGCCATCTTGCCATCGACGACGTGTTCGACACGCCCGCCAATACCGGCAGTCTCTATGCCGATTTCGGCATCGGGCGGGAGGCTGTGCTGCCGCTTCTGCGGCAGGAGAATCCTTCCGTCGGGTGACAGGCGCGATCAGACGGTCGGAATCCCGAAATCCTCCGTGACGGGATCGCGGAACAGCTCCGACATCGGGGGATGAAAGGTGAAATAAATGAAGAGAATGATCAGCAGCGCGAGGAGGCTGATTGCAAGGATGCAGGCATTGTCGGAGGAGAGCAGCCGGCGGCTGCACATCATCCGATAGGACAGAAAGCAGGTCAGCGCCGCCGATGCGACATAGACGGCAATGTCGGCGGCAAGAAAATGACATCCCGCAATGCCGGAATAGGTATAATAGAGCATCACCATCGCCGCCATGCCGAGAAAGACCGCCCAGATCTTCGCCGTGAAGAAGTTCGGCTGATCCTTTCCGTAACAGAAAAATTCACCTGCCGAGAAAAGAAGCACCGGAAAAAGAAGGAGCTTCAGATGCTCCCAGACGCTTTCGTTTACCGGAGTGAACGCCCCGATGAGCGTGCTTCCTCCCGACAGGCCGAAGGCAAAATGGAAAAGCGGGCCGAAGGCCAGCAGGAAGAAAAACCCTGCCAGACAGAACCTTCCGATCGTCTTTTTAGCAGTCGTATCGCATCACCTCGCTGCATTTTATTAAAAAAACGCCGAAAATATTCCGCCTGATGGGGGGAATGTAAAAAAATGCTTGACAAACCGGATCCCGTGCGGTATAATAATGCGAAGAGAATTTGTTTTCTCCTTACTGCCGGTCAGAGCCGGCGGTCTTATGTCCATAAGGAGGTGTAAAAATGGAAAAGAACAACGCATCTTACGAAACTCTGTTCGTTGTTGATCTTACCCCCGGTGAGGAGGCCATGAGAGCCGTGATCGAGAAGTTTACCACGCTGATCGCGGACAACGGCACCGTCACGGAGGTGAATGAGTGGGGCAAGCGCAAGCTGGCTTATCCGATCAATGATATGAATGAAGGGTACTATGTGCTGGTGAAGTTCACCGCCCCGACGGCATTCCCTGCCGAGCTGGAGCGTGTGTTCAATATCACCGACGGAATCATGCGTTCCATCGTGGTAGCACAGGAGTCCTGATCTGACGGAGGTGTGCAGGTAATGGCTAATTTCAATTTCAACAAGGCGATCCTCGGCGGACGGCTTACTGCCGACCCTGAGCTGAAGCAGACGCAGAGCGGGATTCCGGTCTGTACCTTCAGTGTGGCGGTCAACCGCCGCTATCAGTCGAAGAACAGCACTGAGTCCCAGTCCCAGCAGCAGACCGATTTCATCAATGTTGTCGCATGGAGGCAGCAGGCGGAATTCGTCTCCCGCTATTTCAGAAAGGGAAGCTCGATCTGTGTTGTGGGACAGATTCAGACCAGGACCTGGACCGATAATCAGAATCAGAAGCGCTATGCGACCGAGGTTGTCGCGGACGAGATCCAGTTCGTCGACGCCAAGGGAGAGGGTCCTGCCGCCCAGCAGGGGGGAGCTTCTGCTTATACCCCCGACAATTATGCGCCCGCATTCTCATCACAGCAGGAGGCTGCGCCGAAGTTTGAGGAAATGTCAAACGACGACGATCTGCCGTTCTGATCTCACTCGGTACGGCGCTGCCTGTCGGAGCGGACGGCGTCGGTACGAAATGCAATTTTAACAGGAGGTTTTAAAGATGGATAAGGACAATTCCCAGCAGAAGCCTTTTCGCAAGGGAAACAGAAGACCGAAAAAGGTTTGTGTGTTCTGCGCCGCTAAAATCGAGCATGTCGATTATAAAGATATAGCAAGACTCAGCAAATGCATCAGCGAACGAGCCAAGATCCTTCCCAGAAGAATCAACGGCACCTGCGCGCTGCATCAGCGTCAGCTTACCGTTGCAGTTAAAAAAGCGCGTCATATGGCGCTTCTGCCGTATATCAGCGATTAAAAGAACTGAATTGCTCCGCCTGAAAAGACGGGGCAATTTTTCTTTAAAAATGAATTTATTGTTAATTTTACAGCTTTTTCCTGCTCCGGCCGTTGTCATCCCGGGGAATCGCACATAATATGAGCAGTGAAAGGCTTTGAAAGGAACGGAAAATTCCGAAACGAACGAATGCAAACATTGATACGATACCGAAAAGCAATCATATTGACGATCCTCTGCCTTTGCGCGGTGCTGCTGGCGTCCTGCGCCTCCCGGAAAGCCGGGCGCGATGAGGAAGCCTTTCAGGCGCTCGTGCCCGATACCGGCTCTGTGATCGATACCCCCATTGAAGACAACGAATACAGTGACGATATCATCATCGGGATCGAGCGCCCCGACCTGAAGGGGGATGACGACGATGAGGAGGAGACGGAGGGAGACAAGTCCGAGCAGACCGACGGTGAACCCGATCGGAATGATACGGAGGAGCTTCCCGATGAGGATGACGACGAGCTGATGGGGGGCTATGAAGGCTCGAACACCGAGTTTGAAGAGGAGGAGGAGACCGGGGAGACGGAGGAGAATTGGGACACCGAGCGCCCCGCTTTTGATCCCGACAGTGCGGAGGTCGGAGCGAATTCCGGTCGGCTGGAGCTTTATGACGTTCCGCTGTCCGCCGAGAAGCAGAGCTATGTATTTGCAATGGCGAAGGAATTCGGAATTCCGCCGGAGCTGATCTTCGGCGTGATGTATGTGGAATCCCGCTATACAGAGACGGCTGTCTCCGCAAACGGAAAATACATTGGGATCATGCAGATCGCCAAATCCAATCTCAATCGGCTCAATAAGAAATTCGGCATCACCGACCTGACCGATTATCTGCAGAATGTCAAGGCAGGCGCGTATTTCCTCTCGTATTTCTATAAAAAATATGACGGGGATATCGATAAGGTTCTGATGTGCTACCACTGCGGCGAAGGCGGCGCGATGGTTCGCTGGAAGAACGGGATCACCCAGGATTCCTACTGCCGGAAGGTGATCAAGGAAGTGAATCGGATTCTCGCGGCAATGTAAGGGGATTTCCCCCGCGTTCTGCGCTGCCGCGTGATCCCGCACCGCTTGCGCAGCTTCGGCGCTCCCCTGCCGCGGAGCGGAAAGCAAAGCAGGAGGGTGATGCTTCCCCGATGAGGACGCTGCGCCCTGCGGTCTGAAACAGAATAGAAACGACGATCTTCAAGGGAAGACCGTCGTTTTTTTTGTGAAGAAGGAGCCAAAAGGCATTCGCCGCGGGAAATCGGGCTGCTTATACGTTGGCAATCAGTGTGGTCAGGGATTTTCTCTGACCTTCGGTAGGCTCCTTCAGTTTGCCATTCTTCAAGAGTGTAGTGATGCAGTGTACCAGAAACCATCCGTCAGCGTGGAATACAAACTGCAGTTCATACTCTTTTACCTTTCTAAGATGCGCAGGAACAGATTCCAGTACAGCCTCGGCATAAGGAGCCTTCAGTGCTTCAAAGTCAGTCCGGTACTTTGCCTTGATTCGCTCGCCGATGGCAAGGAGTTTATTTTGAATCTCTTTGCTTGCCAGCACAACAATCTGCCATGCAGACTTGAAGTATCCGTCGTAATCTCCGTTGGTTTTTACACAACCACGTTCTGCAAGCCATGCATATTCATCCTTTGAAAGACGGTCCTCAAACTCTCTTTCATAAAGTGAGAGAATACGTTTGGATTCTTCAGAATACTTGAGCCTATAACCATCTCCACGGTCAGACCACTCGCTGTCGATCTGCCAAAGAATCCGCTCTCCGTTGCCATTCCACATAGGACCGCACCAGTTTCTCATATAAACATAGTCATCAGGAAGAACCATTTCATCCGGCACTACAGACGCGTGATAGATATTATGAGCACCATCCGGACGGATCGTGGCAACCTCTTCAAAAGAAATGCTCTCATCCATCAGTTTCTCACCGGACCAAGCTGCTATATAAGGAATCAGCGTCCACAGGATGAAATTACGGTCCGCTTTAGGCGACTCAGTCAAGGAGATGGGAGCGTCAGTTTGACCACATAAGATGTCCGGATCGTCAAGGATGCCGGAAGAGGTCAGCTCATCATACAGATCGTTCGCAAACAGCTCAGCAGCACGCTTGTACATATCGTTCTGCATGGTAAGCAGTTCTGCAGTCGGCTCGCTGATGATGAAGTTGATAATGTACTTATCCTTTTGTGCCTGCAGGAAGCCGTATTCCTCAAGGAATTCAACTTCTGTTTCCACGTACACAGGGGAAACACCCAAGTCATCGGCAATCTCGTTAATGGTCTTTGCCGTATTACGCACACAATAGCAGATATTCTGTAACAGTGTTGAACGGAAGAACTCATCGGGAGACTTTTTGCCCACGGAACCGTTGATGCCGTAGGAGTGGAATTTAATAGGGTTAAACTTGAGTTCGCTCGGCTTTCTCATCGTATCCATACCTCTTTTCAGTTCTTTTTTTGCTTCAAACAAGTGCCATTTGACAGTGCCGAGAGGAATATCCAGTTCTTTGGCAATATCTGCCTGATTTCGATTCTCGAAATAGAACGCTACCACAATTCTTCTTTGCAGCTTAGAAAGGTAAGCAATCTCGGTCTGGAGACGATGGATAGCGTCACGATTGTCGTCGGTGTCCGGCTCAGAGTACGGATCTGCGATCAGCTCCGCAACCTCATCAATAGAAACACCGACCATACTTTTCGCTGTGTCACGATAATAGTTGCTGAGCGTGTTATGGGCAACGGTCCAGATGAACTTTCCCATGTCCGCAACGTCATCCTTGATAAGGAGCGCACGGAACGCTCTTATCGCAATCTCCTGCGACAGATCCTCTGCATCGTGGATGCTTTTACACCTCTTCAGAGCAAATCCGAATATAGGTTTCAGGTATTCAGTTATGATTTTCTCTACGTCTTGTCTGTTCACTTGTTGGCTCCTCTCGAAAGCTTTCACCCATATAGACACGCGAATCTGAAAAGGTTGGAACTTTTTGAAAAAATTTTTTGGTAGTTTTATTGTTGTTTATAAATGATTTGATCGCAACTCAAATTGACCGCGCTTAAGTTTCCCGCGCATTCTATTGATTTTGCTTCGATTTTGTAACATTCGGCAATATCTTTGCAAGTGATTTTTTGAGCGTTCAATTCGTTTGCTTTTATATTTCCGTCAGCTTTTACATCGCCGTTAATTGTGCTGCTTTGTATGCTTTGATGGCAAACTACGTCTCCGTTTATAGAGCTATCTGACATTAGGTGTCCATAAACCTCCACCTTAAAATACTGAGTTCTATCGTTGCAATCGTGAGGGAATGCTATTTCGATTGGAGGTTCATCCGGAGAAATTTTAGAAGTAACCTTTAATACTTTTGTTCCTCTCATTTGAACTACTCTTATGACGTCATCATCTTTCATAAATGAATGAATGTCCGAATAATCCATAATGCTATCTGAAAACAGCACATCAATTGAAACGCCAAATAGCTTCGCAATGTCAGGAAGCAGCTGAATATCCGGACAGCACTGTGCTGACTCCCATTTGGAAACCGCTTGATTGGTTACGCCAAGGGCGCACGCCAGTTCTTCTTGTGTAAGACCCTTCTGTTTTCTAAGAAAGGCAATTTGTTCATTGATCTTAATTGTAGTCATATTCAAGTACCTCGTGTTTTTTATTTTCGTAGCTACAATTATATTTTACCGATAAGCAGCTTCAAAAACAATGACGCATTAGTTTGATGAGTCTGTGTATTATCCAACTTCCGGTTGGAAGCTCTGTTGTAAAAATGCCGCCCGCAAAACCCGAGCGCATATCGCCCCTGCGGGTGAACGTGCCGGCGGGGAACACGCGCATCGCGTCGGTGCTCAGAACCCTGTGCGGAACGGGAATCCGGGTGAGCGAGCTGCCCTATATCACCGTTGAGGCGGTGAAGGCGGGGAAGGCGGTGGTGAACTGTAAAAATAAAACACGGGTCATTTTTATCCCCACGTCGATTCAGAAGCTGTTAAAGCCATATATGAAAAGATCCGGCATTACAGCCGGAGCGATCTTTGTAACAAGGAGTGGAAAGCCGCTGAACCGGCGGAACATCCGGCGGGATATGAAAGCCCTCTGTGAGCGGGCAGGCGTATCCCCGAACAAGGTGTTTCCGCACAATCTGCGGCACCTGTTTGCCCGGACATTTTATTCACTCGAAAAAGACATTGTACGTTTGGCCGATTTGCTGGGGCACAGCAGCATCAATACCACCCGGATTTATACCATGGAAACCGGCGACGGTCACAGGCTCCGTCTGGAACGGGTCGAAAAACTGCTGATGACATAAGGCTGATTATGTCTTCAATTCCACATAACTATACCATTTTATTTATTTTTATTATACCATAATCCGACCGATTCCGCAATACATATCGCTAAAAAAGTTAAAAAGGGCATGAAAAACAAGCCGGGATTATCCACGATTTTCCTCCGGCTGTCTTTTCATGCCCTTTTTATTTGCCGCAGATATTACGGCAGCTTTTTAGACGTTTGAAATACTGCTCAGTATTTATTTCCCGGTTCTGTCAGCGAAATAATCAGCCTTATGTCATCATGGATGGCGCGAGCAGCCTGACGCCGTTTGGCGGGGAGGCTTCCCGTAAGCGGGGAAGACGGCCGTGACGGATAGATCATTCGGGGGGAATCACCCTGCCCGAATGTATATCATATTTATTTTTTTGAGGAGGAAGACAATGAGAAACGAAAGAAAATCGCTGATCCTCAGCGGACTTTCCGTGCTGATGTGTCTGGTCGTGCTTGTCGGTGCGACCTGGGCATGGTTCACGGATTCAGTAAGCAGCAGCAGCAACAAGCTGCAGGCGGGCGTTCTGGATGTTCAGCTGCTGAAAGACGGAGAGGATATCAGCAATTCCGAGGAAAAGGTGTTTGACTACCACCTTTGGGAGCCCGGCTATTCTGCCGGCGCGAGCCTTTCCGTAAAGAACAACGGATCACTTGCTCTCAAATATGAGCTTCTGTTCCAAAACATTACGGTCAAGACAGGGCTTGAAAATGCGACCGGCGATCTCCAAAAGTACGAAGAGCACCTGGCGGAAGCCACCGGCGATATCAGCGAGGTGCTGGATGTGTATCTGCTGGACAGCAACCGCGCTCCCACGGCAGAGGACACCCCGGCGGGGACGCTGAAGGACTATATGGCGGGGAAGACCCTTCAAACCGGGTTCCTTCTTGCCGGACAAACCGGCAATGCCGTCCATATCGTCATCAAGATGCGGGAAGATGCCGATAACCGCTATCAGAACGCTTCTGCGAGCTTTGATATGACTACTCATCTCAGAATGAAGAGAGAATTCCCTTTGCATTTAAAGGACTCAATCTCCGATATCGCTACAACGAAGGCTTTACGGAAACGTTTGAGGATGTAGACGAGGAAGGGAACAAGGTCACCAAAACGGTTTTGAAGTCCGTCCTTCATCTCGGTGAATCGGATTCTCAAGCGGAACGCGGGGACATGGACAAAATCGCAAAGTATCTCGATTACAGCCGCAAAGGCCCCCACTTGACGACGACGGAGCTTCTGGCGCTGACGCCGGAGGATCTGGATTTCGACTTTATTGACGCCGAGATGTTTCTTGACCTGATGCACGAGTGCCTGACCTCGGAGCCGGATTCTTACGGGCAATATCGGGGGATCCCCTCATGGGGGGCTCTTTACCGAACCCGTATATGTCAATGACTACAAGATTCAGATCGGGCTGCTGGGCGGATCCGGACGAATCGAACTGCTGATGTTTGACGTGCTGTACCCGACGGGAGACGGACAGACCGATTATGTTCAACTCTACGATCTCGTGAAAAACGGAGCGGCAAGCGAGGAGCAGGAGGAGCTTCTCGATACGCTTCAGAGAATTGAGCGGGGCGTTGCGGAAAACAACAATCACCGACAGTTCTACGATGAGCTGGGAGACAAGGTGATTGCCGGCGTTTCCCTCGCCCGTCTCTATACCATGCTCGATAATATCGTCAAACTCGAGTATTCTCAATATCTTGAAGCGAAGCTCGGCGCGCCGCAATAAACCAAGAAGCCTCGGGTTCGGCGTATGCCGACCCGGGGCTTTCGTCTTCTGACAAAGGAGACAGTACATGATCGTTTGCGAAGGTCTGAACAAGCAGTACGGCAAGCAAGTCGTTCTTTCCGACTTTTCCTGCCGTTTTGAGGATACCGGCTTCTATTTGCTCTGCGGAGAAAGCGGAAGCGGAAAAACCACACTGATCAATATCCTGTCGGGGATGATCCCCTTTGACGGAGGCAGGGTCACGGTCAACGATCGTGAATTTCATTCCGTCGTCGAGCCGGCGGAGGCGGGAGTCGAATTCGATTACATCACGCAGGCCCCCTTTTTTGCCGACTTCCTTTCCGTTTCCGAAAATCTGGAGCTGATCTCCGACGACAAGGAGGGGATTCGGCAGATCCTGGCGCAATTCCGGCTCACCCATGCCGCCGATCAGTCCCCCGCCGCCCTGTCCGGCGGAGAGCGCCAGCGGTTATCCATCGCGCGCGCCTGCCTCTCGAAAAAGAAGGTGTTGTTCCTTGACGAGCCGACCGCCGCGCTGGATGAAGACAATAAAGCCGCCGTCGTTGCATTGCTGAAGGAGCTGAAAAAGGACACGCTTGTGATCTGTGCTTCCCACGACGAGATGGCGAGGGGCTACGCGGATCGGATCCTCTCCTTTCATAAGTGCAGCGAAACGAGGGAGCCCCCCGCCGCCGTCCGCTCCGCGCCCGTCCGCCGCCGCGCCCCGCAGAGAAACCGCAGCGGCGAACGGAAATTCTGTGTGTTTCTGCGCTTGCGCTCCTTCTCATCCTGCTCGGAGATCTGCCTTCCCACAAGCTGGCGCTGACCTACGAGCACAGCTATCGTCTTAACGGACTGACGCTGACGACCATGTCCGGGGAAGGGACCGATTATGACACGCTCTGCGGGATGGAGAAGGTCAAAAAGGTGGTCTTGTCCTATGCGGGAAGTACTCCCGACGCGACCCAGTCCCTGCCCGATTACGAGCTGTCTCTCTACGTCCTGCCGTTTGAGCGGGAATATTTCAATCTGGCCGACAAGGTCCGATACGGCAGTTACTTTACCGAAGAGGCTCAGGTGCTGCTGTCCTTTGAGGAGGCGGAGAAGCTCAGTCCCGGAAACCACGGGGCGCTGATCGGAAGCACGATCTCAAAGAATATCTATTCCCTCGGCAGGATGAATTTTGAAATCGTCGGGGTTCTCGACCGGCTGAACGAGTTTGAAAAGAAGTATTTACTCTCCCTCGGCATGGACACGGATTCGATCTATTTCAACAGCAGGCTCACCGATCGCTTCATCGATCCGGAGGACTATTATATGCAGAGTCAGCGGGACTATTATCTTTTCTTCGATTCCTTCCGCGATCTCTCGGCGTTTTACAAGGAATATGCCGGGCAATTCGATGAGAAGGGGGAGAGCCTGCTCATCAGCTCAAGACTCTACTCCGGAAGGGTGACGTCGGCCGTGACGACGCTTTCCATCCTGCTGATTCCGCTTTCCGTCTTTATCGCCCTTTTTACCGTCGTCTTTTACGCGACGCTTCTGAAGACGGAGATCACCTACAACAACCGCTTTATTGCGGTCTTTGAGTACTCCGGCTATTCCAAGAGGCGGGTCCTCGCCTCCTTCACCGCGATCCATATGCTGCGGCTGATTCTCTCCCTGCTGATCTCCCTGGCGATCGCCCTTCTTTTCACCGAAACGGTCAATATGATCAACAGAAAGCTCGTATTGATCGAATTCCGGCCGTTCACGCTGAATTATCTGCTGATGGCGGCCTTCCTGCTGTTCGTCGTCCTGCTGTCATGGCTGTGCATTGCCGTCTCGCTTCGGCGGGTGAGGATCTCAAGCTGGTACGATAATCTGAAATTAAGACTCGCTATTTGATACTAAGATATGCGGCATAGGCACAAGGGTGTCGGGGTGTCGTTTAGGGTGTCGGTTGAGTGACTGGCGCTATTTTTGTATATGGGAGATTTGAAAATGCCGACAATATCAAAAAAAGAGCTGGAGGATTACCAGCAGTTGTGTAAAGATCGAAATAACGGTAGAATATTAACACCAGATGGGCTTGGGCTCATCTGTGAAGCGTATAAAAATGATCCAGAAGCCATCGGAAAGCATATGCTGGAAACATTGGCCCGGATTCAATCAATAAAAAAGGTGGGATCATGATGAGCGATTATAAATTTATGAAATTGCTGAAAGACAAAAAAGTTGCTGATGCATATCAGTATTTCGAAGCGAGTGTATATAAGTTGTATTTGGCAGAATTAAGCTATTCTGCCCTTGAGACGGTTATCGCACAGTATCAAGAAAACGAGAAAACATATGTTGAAAAAGTCTACGAGGATGCACTTACCACCGGAAAGGGTGCATATAAAGTTCACACAAACTGCATTGAGTATTTCGGTACTCAAGTATCTCCGACGGTTATGATGGATAAGTTAACTAAGCGGAATCCTGTATCAGGTCGATCGCTCCGTCCGTTTCGATCAAGGGACAGGAACCCGCAATTTTACACCTACCTGTTCTCCGACGTCTATTACGGAAATCTGGAAAAAACCAACGGTATGTTTCTGTTCATCCCGTATGAGACGCTGACCGCCTTCGGCTCCCCTTCCGAGGAGAACGAGGTAATGCGCTGTGTCTGCCGCGGCCTTTTCGAGGACGAGGAAACCTATCGCGCTGTCCGGTATATCGCAGGCCCGGAAAGAGAATTTCCGGGGTCTTCCTCCGCGAAAAACAATAAAATCAACGTGTTTGAATCGATCATCAGAGACGCGCAGTACACCGTCAATCTCGTCACGATGATCATATTCGGCATTCTGATCGTCTGTTTCCTCATCGCCTGCCTCTTCGTAAGCTCCCAGGTTCGGATCGAGCTGTTCTATCGCAGAAAAGAGCTTGGCTTCCTTCAGATTTTCGGCGTCGGGAAAAAGCGCGTCAGAACGCTTGTGATAACGGGCTATCTGCTGAAAATCCTGTATTCCGTGGGCGTGTCCCTTGCGGTATATTGCCTGTGCCTGGCGGGGTACGGAGCGGGAACGGGACGCTTGCTCCTCTTCCATCCGATCCACGCGCCGCTGCTGATCCTGCTGATCACGGGCTTCTATCTTTGGTCGGTTTCCCGGGCGACTGCGGGGTTTCTGAAAAAAAGCACGATGGAGCTGATCACGGGGTGAGGCGGAATCCTGCCGACTGACCGGATCGGAATGCCGGTTTCCGGAATCGGAACGGCTGTTAAAGCGCACGTCGGACATGGTCCGGCGTGCGCTTTATTCCATGGAGAGGGCTGCGATGCCGGGCGGAAGCTCCCTATCGAAGGGCAAAGGAAGCCGCCGCAGGGTAAGAACCTGATTGCGCCGCAGGGACGGGGGCGCAGGACGAAAGAAGCGAGAACCGTGACCGCGGCGGCGCGGGAAAGCGGCGCAGGGACGGGATTTTCGGGGCAAAGAGGCGCTTCGGAAGCCCGAAAGGGCGTTCCGGCGGGAAAAGGAAGCAAGTTTTGTGCAACCTGTATAGGTGTAGAAAATTAAACTCGATTTTTGTGGAATCTGACGAGGCATTTGGGAAGATGCGGGGAGGACGGGAGGCGGATGCCGCAGCAAGGGTAGTAATTATAAATTACTATATGAAGGAATGCCCGTCAAAAATACCGTATATTTCGTTAAAAATCCGCAAAATATTCGGATTCGGGTAAAAATCAGGAACCACGCTCCAAAGAGAACGCGGAATGAATAGCCTGTGTCAAAGAAAGCGGCAATTTGTGAATAAAGTGTTTCCTTGTGCTTCCGGGCGCTTGTTCCCGTCACGACGTGTTTTCACTAAATTTGATTTCTTGACAATTGATCAATAATGTGGTAATATAATAAATATAAAATTACAGGGAAAAAGAGCGCTTTCGGAAGACGCGGCGCGCTTTTTTCCGGGGGATTTTTTGAAAAACGATATTTCTTATGCAGTTTTCTCAGGCTGAAGCCGCCTCCGCCCATTTCCGCGGCGGCGCGCTTCCACGGAAGATTGAGGATTGTGATAGGAACGGCTTGCGGTCGGTCGGTTCAGAGGAACAAACGACAGCGAAAACCTGCCGGCGGCGGATCTCTTCGTCCCGCCTCCCCGACAGGTCGTCCCCATTTAGTCTTGCAGGAGGAAGAGATTCATGCAAAAGTCACCTTTCAGAAAGCTTTTGGCCGGATTCCTTGCTTCCCTGATGCTCGTCGGCACGCTGTCGGCCCTTCCCGTTTTTGCGGCGGAGGAGGACGGCGGCTCCGATTCCGGCTCCGGTACGACCGGATCGGGGAGCAGCGCGGGAAGCGATGAGACCGAGATCGAATTCCATGACGATCTTGCGGGCGGCGACGCCGGCAATCCCTACACGGAATATCTCGGACGTCATCCGGCTGACAAAGCGGAAGAGAGCATTGTGATCGACGCCGTCGATTACGACAGCGCCAATACCACCGCCAAGGTCGAGGTGCTCGAGAATTATGAGGGCGCGGGGCAAGCGCTCTATACCCCTCAGGCCGGCATCACGTCGTGGAAGATCAACGTGCCGAAGGACGCCTATTATGCCATCCGGATCACCTATTTCCCCGTGACCGAGCATAAGGGCGAGGAGGTCACCACCTACACGACCATCGAGAGAACGCTCTATATCGACGGGCGTATCCCCTTCTCGGAGGCCAGCTACTTCTATTTCCCGAGAACCTGGGAGTATCAGGAGTGCGAGCTGGATGAGAACGGCAACTACATCTTCCCGGTCGACGCGAGCGGAAACGACGTCCGTCCGATCCGCTACGAAAAGCCGACATGGCAGACCTATTATCTGCGCGACTGGCTGGGCTACACGATGGAACCGTTCCAGTTCTACTTCAGCGAGGGCGAGCATGTTCTTTCCTTCGCCGGCTCCCGCGAGCCTGTCGTCATCACACAGATCGAGCTTTATCCCTACGAGGAGGAGCCGACCTATGAGGAGTTCCTTGCGCAGAAGCGTGAGGAGGGTGTGAAGGTGATCGACAAGCTGGGCGACAAGATCATCAAGATCCAGGCGGAATGTCCCGTTCTGGTCTCCAATGCCTGCCTCTATCCGATTAACGACAGAACCTCTTCTCTGACCGAGCCGCAGGATCCCCAGAAGATCAAGTTCAACATCGTCAACAGCACCACCGTCAATCAGTGGATGCAGTACAAGGTGACGGTGCCGGAGGAGGGGCTTTACACCATTGCCATCCGCTTCCGTCAGAATGACCTGATCGGTATGTTTACCTCCCGGCGGATCCTCATCAACGGCGAGCTTCAGTTCAAGGAAGCAAGCACCATCCGCTTCAAGTATAATTCCGGCTGGCAGTCCGCTGTCGCCAACAACGGCGCGCAGAACTTTACCTTCTATTTAAAGGAAGGCGAAAACACCATCACCTTCGAGACGGTGCTCGGCGATATGACCGATTATGTCTATCGTGTGGAGCAGCTGATCGAAAACCTCAACATCGCCTACAAGCAGATGCTTCAGCTGACCGGCCCGACGCCTGACGCCTACCGTGATTACGGCTTCAACCGTCTGGTGCCCGATGCCATTCAGACCATCCGCGATGCGGCTGTCGAGCTGTATCAGATCGCAGACGAGCTGGAAGAGGTTACCGGCGAGCTGGGCGACCAGGTCGCGACGCTGAACACCATCGGCATCCTCTTCGAGAAGATGGGGAAGGACGAGTACGACATCGCGCCGAACTTCGTTACCTTCAAGAACTACATCATCGCGCTCAGTAACTGGCTCTATGCCTCCCTGAACCAGCCGCTGAAGATCGACTACTTCACGGTGCAGGGCACGGAGGATCCGCTTCCGAGATCAAAGGCGAACTTCTTCGAGACGATCGGTTTTGAGATCAAGGCCTTCATCGGCAGCTTCTACATGGATTACACCACCGTCGATTTCCAGAGCAACAAGGAGTACAGCGAGGACGAGATCGTCGAGATGTGGATCACCAGTGCGCTCGGACGTGACGACGCGCTGATCACCCGTAACCTCGTCGACACCTACTTTACGCCGGATTCCGGTATCACCGTCAGAATGAAGGTCATTACCACCGGTCTGACGGAAGCGATCCTCGCCGGCATCGGCCCCGATATCGCTTCCATGACGTCGGTCGACACCATCACCTGGGGCTTGCGAAACGCCGTTGAGGCGCTCGATGAATTCGACGGCTTCGATGAGGTCATGTCATGGATGGACGAGGCGGCGGTCACGCCTCTGCAGATGACCGACGCACGCGGCGAATTCCATACCTACGGACTGCCGCAGACGCTCGACTTCTATATGATGTTCTACCGCGCCGATGTGCTGGAGGACGTCGGAGTTGACGTTCCCGATACCTGGCAGGATCTGAAGGATATCCTTCCCGCTCTGCAGACCTCCGACTACGAGATCGGAATGCCCGGTACCCTTACCGGAACCTCGGTCAGCGTCGAAAGCCTGGAGGGACTGAAGATCTTCCTCTATCAGATGGGCGGCCAGCTCTACAATGACGGCGGCTATTCCATCGCGCTGGATCAGAACGTGGCGCTTGATGCCTTCGAGGACTTCACCAATATGTTCTCGCAGTACAAGTGCGCGGTGCAGTACGACCTGACTCGCTTCAGAACCGGTGAGATCCCGATCTATTTCGGTGCAGCCGTTACCACCTACAACCTGCTGATGTCCTATTATGACATCCGCGGCCTCTGGAAGATGGCGCCGCTGCCCGGCGTGGAGACGGAGGAGGGCATCATCAACCGTACCTCTCACGTCACCGTTACCGCCCTTGTGATTCCGAGAGGCGCGCAGAATCCTGCCGCTACCTGGGAGTACATGAAGTGGACGGTATCCCCCGAGACCCAGAGACGTCTTGCCAAGGAAAGACTGGCGGTCAACGCAAACCCGACCACCAAGTACAACTCCCCGACCAAGGAAGCGCTGCTCGGTCAGGCCTGGACTTCCGAGGAATACGAGGCAATTGCGACCCAGGCGGAAAACCTGGTCGGTATCCCCGAGTATCCCGGCAACTACATTGTCAAGACCTACGTCAACAGTGCCTTCCTGCAGTCGTATACCTACTCCTCCGACGCGTCCGATGAGCTGCTGGACAGAATCCTTTATATAAATAAGGAAATTTCCCGCAAGCGCGACGACTTCAAGATGGATTACTTCGACGCCTCGACCGGCGAATACATTCCGGGACGGTATATAGACGAACCGATCTATACCAAATGATTCGTCTGCCCATTACATCATAAAAGGAGATAATTCAAATGACAAATGCAGAAGCCCAAAAAGATGTATTGCCGCAGAATGAACGTCAGAACAAGCCGATGACCAAAGCCAGATATACCCGCATCCAGATGAAGCGCAACTGGCAGGGCTATGTGATGGTTGCCCCCTTCCTGCTCCTGTTCTTTGCCTTCACCGTGGTGCCGGTCGTGCTTTCGATTCTGCTCAGCTTTACCTCTTTCAATATGCTGGAATTCCCGGAATTGAAGGGCCTTGCCAACTACGTTCAGCTCTTCCTTGCCGACGATCTCTTCATCACCGCTTTCTCCAACACGATCATGTTCGCCATCACGACGGGCCCGGCCTCCTTCATCCTCTCCTTCGTCGTTGCATGGTTCATCAATGAGCTTTCTCCGAGGATGAGAGCGCTGGTCACCATCATCTTCTACGCTCCTTCCATCTCCGGAACGGCGTACACCGTCTTTGCGATCTTCTTCCAGGGTGACATCTACGGCTACGTCAACGGGTGGCTGCTCCGAATGGGTCTGATCAACGAGGCGATCCCCTTCTTCAAAGATACCCGGTACATTGTGCCGCTCTGTATCGTGGTCGCTCTCTGGACCTCCCTCGGAACCGGCTTCCTCTCGAACATCGCCGGTCTTCAGGGCGTCGATCACTCGCTGTATGAGGCGGGCGCGATCGACGGCGTCAAGAACCGGTGGCAGGAAGCGTGGTACATCACCCTTCCGCAGATGCGCTCGATCCTTCTGTTCGGTGCTGTCATGTCGATCACCCAGGCCTTCGGCTTCGGCGCGATCGTCAACACCCTCTGCGGAAATCCGTCGACCGACTATGTGGCGTGGACGCTGCAGCATCATCTGACGGAGTATATGACGGTTCGTTTTGAGTACGGCTACGCCTCCGCTATCGCGGTCGTCCTCTTCTTCATCATGATGGCGGCGAATCTGCTGGTGCAGAAATTCCTCTCAAAGGTGGGACAGTGACATGGCAAAACGACTTAGAATCAGAAACCACAGAGTTGTCCTCAACCGTTCCAAAGGCGGAGACACCGGCATCACGATTCTGCTGTTCATCCTCGGGATCTTTATGTTCCTCCCGATGTGGTATCTGATCATCACGGCTTTCAAGCCGCTCGGCGAACGGAACATCACCCCTCCGCTTCTTTATGTAATCAAACCGACCCTTCAGAACTTCATCGACCTGTTCTCCAACATGAACAGCACATGGGTTCCGATCTCCCGTTACATCTTCAATACGGTCATCATCTCAGTGGCTGCCACCTTCGGCTGCCTTGTGCTGGGATCGCTTACCGCCTATTCCCTCTCCAAGATCAAGTTCCCCGGACGGAACTGGATGTTCAGCGTGATCCGGTACTCGCTGATGATCAGCAGTACCATCACAGGTATTACCAACTTCTTCATCTTCGTGTGGCTGGGCTGGCTCAATACCTACTGGATCTCCATCGTTCCGGTGTGGGCTTCCACCCTCGGACTCTATCTGATGAAGCAGTTCATCGATGCCAGCGTCTCCGACGAGATGATCGAGGCGGCGCGGATCGACGGTGCGGGAGAGCTTCGGATCTATTGGCAGATCGTCATGCCGCTGGTCAAGCCGGCGTGGCTGACGCTGCTCGTTACGACCTTCCAGACCGTCTGGAATGCCGGTGCTTCGGTTTATGTCTGGAGTGAACAGCTCAAGACCTTCAACTCCGCCATTACCACCATCAGCACCGTCAGCGTCGGCGCAAGCTCGGCAGGCTCCCTTGTCATGCTGAGCGTCCCGGTCATTATCTTCATCATCAACCAGGCCAAGATCGTGGAGACGATGGGATCGTCGGGTATGAAGGACTAAAGGAGGAAAGCAATGAAAAAGAGATTTGTCAGAATTCTTGCCGTTGTGTCCTGCATCCTGATGCTCCTGCCTCTCTCTGCATCGGCCATAGCGTATGTGACCTACACCTATTCGATCGACGGGGAACAGCTTGCTTCGCCGCACGCCTATACCCCTGTCATGCAGATCGACTCGAAGTATATGAACCTCCCCAACGGGGAATCGCTCAATTCCCCCAGCGATATGGTCGTGGACAGCAAGGGCAATGTCTATATTGCCGATTCCGCCAACCACTGCATCTATGCGCTGGACCGCAGCTTCAAGTTCCGCTTCAAGATCAGCACCTTCATCAACAGCGAGGGAATCGATGACTCCCTCAACGGCTGCAAGGGCTGCTTCGTCACCGACAAGTATATCTATGTTGCCGATACCGACAACAACCGGATCGTCATCTTCGACCTCGAAGGGAACTATGTGAGACATCTTGATGAGCCGGAGGCGGATATCTTTGAGGATAACGCCATCTATAAGCCGATCGCTCTTGCGGTCGACGCGACGGAGCGAATCTATGTTGTCTCCTCCACCACCTATCAGGGAATCATTTCCCTCGATGAGGACGGTGTGTTCCAGTCCTATGTCGGCGCACAGCAGGTTTCCTACGATATCTGGGATATCTTCTGGAGACAGTTCCAGACCGCCAAGCAGAGACAGCTTTCCACGAAGCTGGTCTCGACGGAGTACAACAATATCACAATCGACAGCACCGGCTTCATCTATGTGACGACCTCCTCCATCAAGGAAAGCGATCAGCAAGGGGCCATCACCTCCAAGGCCGGCACCTACGCCCCCGTCAAGAAGTTCAACGCCTCAGGACGCGATATCCTCGGACGCAACGGCTTCTTCGGACCCGGCGGCGAGGTCGTTGTCAACAACGACCCCGTCAAGAGCTCGATCACCGGTCCTTCCAAGATCATTGACGTCGCGCTCGGGCCGGCGGGCAGCTGGTCGATCATCGACGAAAAGCGCTCCAAGGTCTATACCTACGATCAGTACGGTCAGCTCCTCTTCATCTTCGGTGATATGGGCTCGATGCTCGGCAACATCCAGAAGATGTCTGCCATCGCCTACCATGGGAACGACATCCTGATCATGGACTCCACCGCCAAGAGCATCACCCAGTATACCAGAACCGACTACGGCGACACCCTGATCACCGCTCTTCAGAACGAGATCGATCGGAACTATGACGCCGCCGTTGAGGATTATCAGAGCATCCTTCAGAGAAACAGCAACTTCGACGCCGCCTATATCGGAATCGGCAAGGCACTGTACCGGCAGGGCGACTACGAGGAAGCGATGAAGATGTTCAGCAGCGCCTATGAGACCGCCAACTACTCAAACGCCTTCAAGATGCAGCGGCAGCAGTGGGCGAACAAGTACTTCATCGTGATCCCGATCGTGGTAGTGGTCTTCCTGCTGGCTCTGGTCAAGTTCTTCGGATATGCGAACAAGGTGAACAAGACCGTCACCACCTCGAGCGGACCGAGAACCTTCAAGCAGGAGGTCATGTACGCCTTCCATCTCATATTCCATCCCTTCGACGGATTCTGGGATCTGAAGCATGAGAAGCGCGGATCGGTGCGTGCCGCCGTCTTCTACCTCGTTCTCGCACTGGTCGCCGTCTGCTACAACTCGGTCGGACGATCCTATATCTTCAATCCTCGCGCCAGCTATGCCAGCATGTTCATGACCTGTATCTCGCTTCTTGTGCCGGTCGCGCTTGTGGTGGCTGCCAACTGGTGTCTGACAACCCTCTTTGACGGGGAAGGAAGTATCAAGGATATCTTCATCGCCGTCTGTTATTCCCTCGTTCCGCTGATTCTGTTTATGATCCCGGCCACCGCGATCACAAACGTCCTGACGCTTTCCGAGGCGAGCATCTACAATATGCTGATCACCCTCGGCTGGGTGTGGGTCGGAATCCTGTTCTTCTTCGGAACGATGGTGACACACGACTATTCCCTGCTCAAAAACGTGATCACTACGATCGGAACGATTGTCGGTATGGCGTTCATCATGTTCTGCGGCGTGCTGTTCTCGACGCTGCTTGTCAAGATCGTCAACTTTGTATCCGGAATAGTCACGGAAATTTCGTATCGGATGTAAACCGTAAGATAGGAGAAGATAGAAATGTCATTCAAAAACAAATTTTTATCGGCGCTTATGGTTTTCTGTATGATCTTCGGTATGCTTGCCGGACTCTCCATTTTCCCCGTTTTCGCCGCGGATGAGGCGGAAAGCGAGGGGGACGGAGAAAAGGAAACGATCGATTATCTGAACGATGCCTTTGAATCGAAGGAAGATAAGCTCGCTACAATGGAGCATATGCTGACCCGATTCGGGTATGAGCTGTACTACGAGCCTTATACCGCCGAGGTCGCCGTCAAGAATACCAAGACCGGCGACATCCTGCTCACCAATCCCTACGATATCGGCAAGGCTGACTCGGCATCGACGGAAAACATCAAGAACCAGCTTCTCTCCCAGATCATTGTCCAGTATACCAATACCGAGGGCAACGAGCTGACTATCTACAGTTATGTGGAGGCGGCGCAGAGAGAGCAGATCAAGGTCAAGAGAATCAAAAACGGTATTCGCGTGGAATACGTCATGGGACGTCAGGAATCCCGTCTGCTCGTGCCGCAGCGCATTGAGAAGACGCGTATGGAGGAGCTGATCTTCGCCAACATTACCGAAGAAAACCGTCTGAATAAGCTCAAGGCCTTCTACGTTCTGAAGGATCCCAACGATGAGACCCTGACAGACCAGATGGTCCAGGAAATGTACGCGACCTTCCCGATCACCGAGAAGTACGCGATCTACGTTTTCGACCCCGACGCCACCGAGCGTGAAAGAACGCAGATGGAGGCGATCATCAAGACCTTCTGCCCCGAGTACACCTACGAGGAGCTTGAATACGACCATACGCTGGTCGAGTTCGAAAGCACCGAACGCAACCCCGTCCAGTTCCGCCTTGCGCTGGAGTATTATCTGGACGAATCCGGCCTCTCGGTCAGACTGCCCGCCAACGGCATCCGCTTTGACCAGAGCGCCTACCAGCTTTCCTACATCAGAATCCTGCCTTATATGGGAGCGGGCTCGTCGGATTTCACCGGCTATACGATGATCCCCGACGGCTCCGGCGCGCTGGTGCGCTTTGAGGATATCCTCGCCACCGGTTCTCCCCGCGTCCTTTCGGGCGCGCTGTACGGCGCCGATTACGCCTACCACACCATCAAGGGACAGAACCAGCAGGTGATGCGCCTCCCGATCTTCGGCGTCATTGAGGATACCGAGTATGTGGTCGGCGACACCTCCGCCGGCGATCCGGAGGATTCCGGCAGCGCCGGAAGCGATTCCGCGGCGGACAGCTCCTCTGATTCTGCCGCAGGATCCTCCGCGGAAAGCTCGGCTCAGACCTCGGCTGAAACCTCCGCCGATACCTCGGCGGCGGCTTCCGATGATTCTGCCGCCGTCTCCGGAAGCGATTCCGCCTCGGGAAGCGGGACCGGGACCGATACCCCTGATGAGGTCAAGACCTACAAGCGTAAATCGGGCTATGTCGCCATCATCGAAGAGGGCGACGCGCTCGCCAGCATTATCACCGACCACGGCGGAAAGGTGCAGCATAAGTACAATTCCGTCTATACCGAGTTCAATCCCAGACCGAAGGACAGCTACAACCTCGCGTCCTCGATCTCCGTCGCAGGCGATGCGACATGGACCGTCGTCTCCGAGCGGAAATATACCGGAAGCTATCGCATCCGTTATATCATGCTCAGCGATCTGACCTATGCCGCCGAGCATCCCGAGGAGAATATCGACGTCTCCTCTGCCTTTGACACCAGCTACATCGGAATGGCTCTCGCCTACCGCAATGAGCTGCTGAGAAGCGGCGCGCTCGTCAAGGCGGAGTCCGATAAGGAACAGATCCCGCTTTACATCGAAACCCTCGGCGTGATGGAGGTGCAGGAGAAATTCCTCTCGATCCCCGTCATGGTGAAACGGCCTCTGACCTCCTTCGAGGACATCAAGACCATCACCGAGGAGCTTGGCGCGGAGGGGATCAATAACCTCGTGTATAAGCTCACAGGCTATATCAACGGCGGTATGATCAACACCCTGCCGAACCGCATCAATGTGGAAAAGGCTGCCGGAAACGACGACGGGTTGACCGATCTGCTGGCCTTCGCAGACGAGAAGGATATCGACGTCTATCTTGATATGGACTTCTCCTATGCCAAGCACGATAAGCTCTTCGACGGCTTCAGCAAGAAGAGCCATGCCGTCAAGACCATCGATAACCGCTACACCCAGAAGAGAACCTACAGCGCAACGCTGCAGTACTTCACCGGCACCGGCCTTCTCGCCGTGTCCCCCTCGGTCTTCTCCGATATCTTCGAGGCGGCTGAGGACGATCTGCAGAAGCTGGGCGTGAAGGGTGTCTCGCTCGGAACGATCGGTTCCGATCTCAACTCCGATTTTGACGAGGATGATCCCTACAACCGCGAAGACTCCAAGCAGAATGTGGTGAAGACCCTCGACAAGATCAGAAAAGCCGGCTACAACGTGATGATGGACGGCGGAAACGCCTATGCGGTCGCGTATGCGCAGCACGTTCTCAACGTCGCGCTCGACAGCAGCAACTTCACCTACGCCAGCGAATCGGTTCCGATGTTCGGCCTGATTTACCACGGCTATCTTGATTTCGCCGGTTCCGCCACCAACACGGCGGGCGATATCCGTCATGAGATCCTCAAGATTCTGGAGAACGGCGCAAATCCCTACTTTATCCTGGTGTACCAGAACTCCGAGAAGCTGAAGGAAGACCCGACGCTGTCGGAATACTTCTCGATCTCCTATGAGAACTGGAAGGAAGACCTGATTGCCACCTACAAGCAGCTCAATGCGGCACTCGGCCCGGTCATGAACAGCCCGATCGTCGGTCACGATTTCGTTATCGGCGAGCGCGTCCCGACCCCCGAGGAGATCGAAGCCGATGAAGAGGCGGAGCGCCTGGAGCAGGAGGAGCAGGATCGTCTGGAAGCCGAGCAGGCTGCCGAAGAGGACCGCAAGGAAAATCTGGAGGACCATCTGGCAAGCAAGAACGAGCAGGCTACCGAGCCCGCCGGAACCGAAGCGCCTGTAACGGAAGCTCCCGTTGAATCCGACGAGACCTCCGAAACCGAGGATGCCGCCGAGACCTCCGCTCCCGACGCCGATCCGGAAGTGCCCGGTGATGAGGAAGAGGAGGAGGAGTACGAGTATACCAAGTATACCTCCGACAACGGCATGATCGTCAAGGTCACCTTCGAAAACGGGTATTCCTTCATCCTGAACTACAATGTCTTTGACATCACCGTCAAGGAGACCGGCGACACCGTGATCGGCGCGCTGGGTTATATCGTGATCGATCCCGACGGAGAGATCATCATCAACAGCAGAGAGGAGGCCTGAGCATGACCAATACCCCGACTATCAAGCAAAGTGCTGCGAAAAAGCAGAGCGCTCCCAAAAAGGAAGCGCCCCGCAAGATCATTTCGCTCGACAAGAAAAAGGCTCGTGCCGGCTGGCTCTTCGTCCTGCCGTTCGTGATCGGCTTCCTTGTGATCTATCTGCCGGTTATCATCGATTCGATCCGCTACAGCTTCTGCGAGATCAAGACCCTGCAGGGAGGCGGCTTCCGCCTGAACTTTGTCGGCCTTGAGAACTATAAGGAAGCGTTGACGGAAGACCCCGACTTTGTGAGAATTCTGATCTCGGGAATCAAGCAGCTTGTCTTCGATATCCCCGCAATCGTGATTTTCTCGCTGTTCATGGCGGTTCTGCTGAACAAGAAGATGTTCGGACGCGCTGCCTTCCGTGCCATCTTCTTCGTCCCGGTTATCCTTTCGACCGGTCTGATCGCCAGCATCGACGCCAGCAATATCTTCAACTCCCACATGGATGGGATCGGAGGAATTGATGACGGATCGGGAAGCAGCGGCGTGACGGAAATCGTGGAAATGGCGGATATCTCATGGCTGTTCTCCAATATGGCGATCGGTACGGAGCTGATGACCTATGTTACCGATGTTGTCAACAACATCTATAACATCATCAACCGTTCCGGCGTTCAGATGCTGATCTTCCTTGCGGGACTTCAGTCCATCTCGCCGGCGATCTACGAGTCGGCCTCCATTGACGGCGCGACCGGATGGGAAACCTTCTGGAAGATCACCTTCCCGATGGTCAGCCCGATGATCCTCGTCAATGCCATCTACACCGTCATCGACTCCTTTACGGCGGAGTCAAACAGCGTGATGCAGTATATCGACCAGGTCTATCAGAAGGGCGGACAACAGGTGGTTTCCACTGCAATGTCGTGGGTCTACTTCATCATCGTCCTGTTGATGATCGGCCTTGTCTCCGGTCTGCTGTCGGCGTATATCTTCTACCAGAAACGTGATTGAGGGAGGGAAACTGAATGAACGCTCAAACGACGGAAAACTCTCCTAAGATCAAGCGGGAGACTAAAAACAAAATCAGAGTGGAATTCGAACGGACCTCCGCCTGGACCAGATTCCGCCTTAAGTTCCTGACCGGAAATGCCTTCTGGAAGGCGCTGTGGTGGCTGTTCAGACTGATCCTGCTGCTCGGTATCTCCTATGTTATCCTGCAGCCCTTCTACACCAAGATCGCATCCTCCTTCATGAGCCGCGAGGACTTCGTGGACGTTACGGTCAAGCTGATTCCCAAGCACCCGACCCTTGATACCTATAAGGCGATCATCGCGGAATCCGGGTACTTCACGGCGCTGCTCAACACCGCGGTACTGTCGGTTTCCTGCGCGCTGATCCAGACCATCGTCTGCTCCCTGATCGGATACGGCTTTGCCAAGTATAAGTTCAAGGGATCCAAGCTCCTCTTCTTCCTGGTGATCCTCACCATGATCGTCCCCCATAAGACTCTGCATCTCTCTCTCTTCATGAAGTTCAGTTATTTCGATATCGGCTTCGGAGATTGGGGCTTGCTGAATCTGTTGGGAGGCGGCATCAGCGAGAGCTTCAGGCTGATCAATATCACCTCGCTCAGCCTGAATAACTCCTACTGGCCTTTGATTCTCCTGTCTCTCGGCGGACTCGGCTTCAAGAACGGTCTGTTCATCTTCATGATGCGGCAGTTCTTCCGCGGCGTACCCGATGAACTGGAGGAGTCGGCTTACATCGACGGCTACGGCCCGATGAAGACCTTCTTCAAGATCATTATCCCGATCTCCATCCCGATGATGATCACCGTCTTCCTGTTCGCCTTCTCGTGGCAGTGGACCGACAGCTTCTACACCACGACCTTCTTCACGACAACCGGCCCCAAGCTGCTGCCGAACATCATTATGATTCCGCGGTCGCTGGATACCGATTATGCCGGGAAGACACTCTTTGAAACGGCGATCCGGAACACCTGCGGTCTGCTGATTCTCTTCCCGCTGATCATCGTATACCTGTTCTGCCAGAGATTCCTGGTGCAGGGCATCGAGCGGTCGGGAATCGTGGGCTGAAACCCTTCCATCCGATCCGACTTGCACATTCTCCTGCGGCGGACGCTGCGGAATCGAACCGACGATTTTGCAGTGTCTGTCAGGGGGAGAATGCAAGCCTGCGGCATTCGGCTACGGCCGGATGCCGCTTTCGTTTTCCGGCGCAGCGGGAGTGAAGAGCGCGGCGGCGGTGTTTTGTGCGGTTTCCCTATTGCATTCCGACTTCAGATATGATACAATAATAAACATATTATGATTGAAGGATCGAAGCAGGGGAAGCGCCCCGACACGGGAAGCGCGCGGAGTGCGAAGCGATCCGCGCGGAACTTCTCAAAACGGAAGAGGCGCGGAGAGCGGCAGAAAGGGAAAAGATGCAGGAGCTTTGGGACTTATTTGACGAAAATCGAAATCCGCTCCATCGGACCCATATCCGGGGAATGAGAATGCGGCGGGGAACTTATCATGTCGCGGTCGGGATCTGGACGGTCAATGACCTGCGGCAGATTCTGATCACCCTACGCGCCCACGAGAAGTCCGATTGGCCGGATCTTTGGGAGAATACCGCCGGATCGGTGCTGGCAGGGGAGACCTCACGGCAGGGAGCGGTGCGGGAGCTGTTCGAGGAGACCGGGATCCGGGCTGAAGAGGAGGAGCTGTTCCTCATCGGCAGCGAGCGGGGACGCAATACCTTCGGGGACTGCTATATGCTCCGGAAGAACATAAATCTTCGCGATATCGTCTTCCAGAAGGGGGAGACGGTCAGCGCCAGGTGGGTCACCCTGCCGGAGCTTGACGAGATGATCGCCGGAGAGCTGATTGCGCCGCCGGTGGCACATCGCCTCAGCAGGATCCGCGGGCGGTTTGAGGACTTTTTGTACGGAAAAATCAACGGTTAAGTCAACAGAAAGCGGGATAATACCATGAAACGAGAAATACCTTTCGGAGGCGCGGATATACTGCTGCCCGACGCCGATTTTTACAAATGGTCGGTTGTGGCCTGCGACCAATACACCTCCGAGCCTGAATATTGGGAAAAAGCGGTGGAGCTGGTCGGGGACGCCCCCTCCTCTCTGAAGCTGATCCTGCCGGAGGTCTACCTGGAAAGGGAGGACGTTCCGAAGAGGATTGCGGCGATCAACCGTACCATGGACGAGTATCTCGAAAGCGGACTGTTCCGGGAATACCGCAACGAGATGATCCTGACCGAGCGAACCCTGTCGGACGGACGGGTGCGCCGCGGGCTGGTCGGGGCGGTGGATCTTTCGGAATATGATTATCGGGAGGGCTCCCGCTCCATGATCCGTGCGACGGAGGGAACGGTACTGTCGCGGATCCCGCCGAGAGTGGAGATCCGTCGGAATGCGCCGCTGGAGCTTCCGCACATCATGCTGTTGATCGATGATCCCGCGTTTACCGTGATTCCCGGGAAGGCGGAAGGAACGATCGTATATGATACCGAGCTGATGCTCGGGGGCGGCCGCCTGCGCGGCAGTCTGCTCGGCAGCGAAGGAATTGCGCAGGTACAGGAGGCGCTGGCGCGGCTGGCAGCCGATCGGGAGGAGCCGCTGCTGTTCGCCGTCGGAGACGGCAATCATTCTCTCGCGACCGCAAAAGCCTGTGCGACGGCGCAGAACCCGCTGTCCCGCCATGCGCTGGTCGAGGTGGTCAATATCCACGATCCCTCCCTCCTCTTCGAGCCGATCTACCGTGTGGTCTTCGGAGTCAATCCCGAGGAGCTGATCGCGGCAGCCAAACGCCAATTCAGTGGCTGCACCGAGCATGCCGTTTCCTGTCTGTTCGGGGGGGAGCGGGACGCCTTTTCAGTCGACGGTCTCGCCGCCGGATCGCTTCAGACCTTCCTTGACGCTTATCTCCGCGATAAAAAAGGGGCTTCCTGCGATTATATCCACGGGACGGCGGCGGTGGAAAAGCTGTCGTCGGCGGAGAATGCGGTCGGGTTTCTCTTCGACGGAATCGGGAAGGAGGAGCTTTTCCGCTTCGTAGAACGCAGCGGCTCCCTCCCGCGCAAGACCTTTTCGATGGGAGAGGCGCAGGATAAGCGCTATTACATGGAGTGCCGCAGGATTGCGCTTCCGTAAGGAATGGCGCGACCGAATGGGTGATCCCGGCGATTGACCTGCGGAAAGCCCCGTGATCCCGTATCATGAAAGCCGCACCGCAGGTGCGGCTTTGTCTGTATTATCCGCGCGACGGATCCCGGAAGGCGGCTGATTGCCGGGGACCGCTGTGCGAGACCTTCTTCCACCGAGATACGACCGCTGCCGGGGGAGGAATGAAGAGAGATCGTGCGGAGGCGGGAAAAGCGTTTCTTCCGCTGCGGCGGCACTGTTTTGCGAAGATTTCTCTTGCAAAATGCGAAGGAATGTTATATAATAGAGTGATGATGTTAAAAGGAAAGGCTTGGAATCAACATGAAGCTCGGTATCGTCGGACTTCCGAACGTCGGAAAGAGTACGCTCTTCAACGCAATTACTAACGCCGGCGCGGAGGCCGCCAATTATCCGTTTTGTACGATAGAACCGAACGTCGGGGTCGTGGCTGTTCCCGACAAACGGCTGGATGAGCTGGCGCGGATGTACAATCCCGAAAAATACACGCCGGCGGTGATCGAATTTGTCGATATCGCGGGACTGGTCAAGGGCGCGTCGCAGGGGGAGGGGCTGGGCAATAAGTTCCTCTCGCATATCCGCGAGGTCGACGCGATTGTACACGTCGTCCGCTGCTTTGAAAACGGCAAGATCATTCATGTCAGCGGGACGGTCGACCCGATGCGCGACGTGGAGGTCATCAATATGGAGCTGATCCTCTCGGATCTTGAGATCGTCGAGAAACGGATCGAACGGGTGAATAAGATGCTCAAGGGCGACCGGACGCTGGCAGGAGAGTTGGCGGTGCTGGAAAGACTGCGGGCGGGGCTTGACGCCGGAAAAAGCGCGCGGGCGATCGAATTCAGCGAGGAGGAGCGGCAGCTTGTCGATACCCTTCCGCTTTTAAGCGGGAAGCCGATCCTCTATGTCGCCAATATCGGGGAGGATGAGATCAGCGGCGGTTACCGCGAGAACACCGGATATTTGGCACTGAAGGCATTTGCGGAGTCGGAAGGCTCCGGGATTCTCCCGATCTGCGCCGGAATCGAGGCGGAGATTGCCGAGCTGGAGGGAGAGGATCGGGAACTGTTCCTCTCGGAGATGGGATTGACGGAGAGCGGGCTCGATCGCTTGATCAAGGCCGGCTATACGCTGCTCGGGCTGATCAGCTATCTGACCGCAGGGCCGAAGAAGGTTCGCGCCTGGACCATTCGTAAGGGGACGAAAGCGCCGCAGGCGGCGGGAAAAATACATTCCGATTTCGAGCGCGGCTTTATTCGGGCGGAGGTCGTCTCCTATGAGGATCTCATTGCCTGCGGCTCGATGACGACGGCGAAGGAAAAAGGACTGATCCGAAGCGAAGGCAAGGATTATGTCATTCAGGACGGCGATGTCGTGCTGTTCCGATTTAACGTGTAATTCAAATGGGAGGGATTGCGATATGAATCAAGACAACAATCAGAATCAGGACCTGAACCGGGATTCGTCCGCCGCGAACGCCGCGGGTGAACAGGGAAGCGGATCGCAGAATGCCGGAGTAGAGGGCGGCTATAACCAGAATGCCTACGGGCAGAACGCATACAATCAGAACGGATATAATCAGAATGCCTACGGGCAGGGCGGCTGCAATCAGAGCGGCTATAATCAGAATGCCTACGGGCAGAACGCATACAATCAGAACAGCTATAATCAGAATGCCTACGGGCAGAACGCATACAATCAGAACGGCTACCAGAATGCCTACGGGCAGAACGCATACAATCAGAACGGCTACGGACAGCAGGGCAATACGCAGTATTACTACTATCAGCAGAATGTTTATACCGATGAAAGCGGCCTTTTTTCGGAAAACAAGCTGATGCGCCTCAACGGTCCCTCAGCGAGCATCAAGATCGGGGATTGGATGAAGAGCGACTGCATTTCGCTGCTCAATTTTACCTGCATTGGCTCGATTGTTGCGATCATTCTCTATTTTGTGCTTGCATTCAGCTCCAAGACCGCAAAATCGATCAGAACACGCTATCAGGCCAATCTGATCTGGAGTGCGATCGCGCTTGGCTTATGGCTGGTGCTTTTCGTGATTTTGGCGATCGCCGGACTCTCCATCTTCACGGCGGCCGGCAGCGCCTTCCGATAAGCGCGGAGTGCTTCCCGGCGGTGGAGGACCGTTGAGCCCGGAACCCGACGTCCGACATCCGATCCGCGTTTCGGTCGACGGCATCCACTTCGGCAGAGGGGGAATTCCCCCTCTTTTTTTCGTGCCGGGGCTGCCAGCGGAAGATTCTTATATTATCCGAAGAAAATTCACTCACAGTTCACACATCACGGGCAAAAACATGATATTATGAATATAGTTAAAAATCAAACGAAGTTAATAATTGGCGATAGCCGGAAAGAGGTAGAACATGGGAACCAAGATATTGGTAGTGGACGACGAGACAGGCATCTGCGACCTTCTGAAGATATATTTTGAAAAAGAAGGCTACGAGGTCAAAACCGCCAACGACGGCGTAGAGGGAATCAATTATTTCAAGATGTACGAGCCCGATCTTGTGCTGCTCGACATTATGCTGCCGAAGAAGGACGGCTGGCAGGTCTGCCGCGAAATCCGGGAGATTTCCTCCAAGCCGGTGATCATGATTACCGCAAAGGGCGACGTTTTCGATAAGGTGCTGGGGCTGGAGCTGGGCGCCGACGATTTCGTCGTCAAGCCCTTCGATATGAAGGAGCTGTCGGCCAGGATCAAGGCGGTTCTGCGCCGCTCCTCCTCTCACAACAATCAGAGCGACGATGAGGCGATCAAGTTCGACAATATCGAGATCAGCCGTCAGAAGTACGAGCTGAAGCTGCGCGGCAAGCCGGTAGATATCCCTCCGAAGGAGCTGGAGCTGCTCTATTTCCTCGCGTCGAACTACAACCGCGTCTTTACACGCGATCAGCTTCTTGATAAGGTGTGGGGCTTCGATTATCTCGGAGATTCGAGAACCGTCGACGTCCATGTCAAGCGCCTCCGCGAAAAGCTGGAGGGCGTGTCGGACAAGTGGGTGCTCAAAACGGTCTGGGGCGTCGGCTACAAGTTCGAGCTGCTGCCTTGAGGAGAGCGCCGGAGCGGATACCGCTTCGGCGCTTTCGGTGTGAAAAGAGGCGGGAGAAAGGACGCGGATCATGTTCAGGAGCATATTTACCAAATACATCACCACCTTTATGCTGATCATCATCGCGAGCTTCGCGATGCTGGCGTCGATCATCAGCACGATGATCGTGAACACCTACTCCGGGACGAGCGATAATCAGCTTTCCGGGGCGGCGGATTCCATCCGATATCTGATCGAGAAGCGGATGCTCGATTCCGAAAGCGATACGCTGCGGGACTACATCGCCACCAATTCCCCGGAGATCGGCGCGTATTTCGCGGCGTTTACCAAATACACCGACGACATGGCGATCTTTCTGAGTGATTCGGAGGGAAATATCCTGGCGTCCATGGGCTTCACGGACTCGAAATTCGGCAGCAAAAAGCTGTCGGCTTCCGTCATGACCGACGTGAAAAACGGCGGGTATCGCAGCTACGGAAATCTCGGAGGAGTGCTGGCGGTGAAGCGGGCGGTGCTGGGCGTTCCGATTAAAAATACCGACGGGGAGGTCATCGGCGCGGCATTTGCCTGCACCACGGACAAGAGCCTGAACACGCTGATGGTGACCACCGTCAAGGCGATCATCATGACCTGCCTGTGGGTGCTGCTGGCGGCGCTCATCGCCGTGTATTTTATCAGCGACAAGATCATTTCGCCGCTGAAGGATATGGGGAAGGCGGCGAAGTCCTTTGCCGCTGGGAAATTCGATGTGCGGGTTCCCGTAACGGGGCATGACGAGATCTCGGAGCTGGCGGTGGCTTTCAATAATATGGCGGGGTCCCTTGCCGATCTTGAAAATATGCGCAGTACCTTCCTGTCGAACGTCTCCCATGACCTCCGCACGCCGATGACCACCATTTCCGGCTTCATTGACGGCCTGCTCGACGGGACGATCCCGGAGGAAAAGCAGAAGTATTATCTTCGGATGATCGGGGACGAGGTGAGGAGGCTGTCGCGTCTGGTGGCGGCGCTGCTCGATGTGTCGAGAATCCAGGCGGGAGACCGCAAGTTCACGATGCAGGCCTTCGATATCTGTGAGATGGCGCGGGTGATCCTGCTCTCCTTTGAGCAAAAGATTGACAAGAAGCGCCTGGAGGTCGCCTTTGAGACCGATGAGGAGAATATGTACGCATGGGCGGATCACGACGCGATCTATCAGATACTCTATAATATCTGCGACAACGGCGTGAAATTCTCCCGTGAGGGTGGGAAATACCGCATCCGCATCATCGAACGTGACCGAAAGATCTTCGTGTCGGTTTACAACGAAGGGGAGGGAATCAAGTCGGAGGATCTTCCCCATGTTTTCGAACGGTTCTATAAGGGGGACAAGAGCCGCGGGCTTGATAAGACCGGGACGGGTCTTGGGCTCTATATCGCGAAATCGATCATAGACGCTCATAACGAGGAAATCTGGGTCAAGAGCAAGTACGGAGAATACTGCGAGTTTATCTTCACTCTGAAGATCGCAAGCGACAGCCAGGTGAAAAAGGCGTTTTCCAAGCCGCTTCCCGAGCCTCCGAAGGCGCTTGAGCAGGGCGGAGAGAAGCCCCGTGACAAGGGACGGGAAAAGGGGCGCGATCGGGAGAAGGCGCGCGATAAAGCAAGGGACAAGGGGAAGGAGACCAAGGGCTGAATGCCCGCTCTGATCCCTGACGGCACACCCCCGGCCGTGGGATACCGACCGTGCATGGCCGGAGCAAAGAAAAACAGGAGGAGATGCCCGATATGAAAAAAGCTGCAGCGACGATCCTTTCCATATTGCTGATTCTGCCGCTTGCTTCCTGCGGGAAGGAGGAAACGCCGCACGCTCTCTATCAGGCTGCGGTGGAGAAGACTCAGGCGCTTGAATCCTATGAGATGGAGCTCGAAATGGAGATGAAGATGACGGCGGAGGGAATGACGGTTGAGATTCCCATGAAGCTGAACATCAGAATCGCCCGGAAGGACGGGGAGCAAGTGCGCCGGATCTTAAGCGAGACGCAGGTGATGGGAGAGAAGATCGCCGGCGACGCCTACTTTGAAGGGGAATATACCTACTATACCTCCCCCGACGGGAATTACAAGATCAAAACGGAGGAGGATGAGGATTCCTTCGGTCCGTTGACGGACATCACCGTGACGCAGCTTGACGAGGCATTCTCCCCGGACGTTAGGATGACCGAGGATGACGACGGAAACCGCAGCTTTACGCTGTCGCTCACGGCGGATCAGCTTCCCGATGCGTTCGGGGAGATCATCGAATCGATGACGGAGGAGAATATCATAGCCGATGTCACCGATATTACACTCACTGCCGTGATCGCGCCTGACGGCTATTTCAGCTCCTTCGCGGTACGCTTCAAAATGCCGATGGAGATGTCGGGAACCGAGATCAATACCGACTTTTCGGTGGTCTGCCGCTATGTTGACCCCGGAAAACCGGTGACAGTCGAGGCGCCCGACGGATATCGCGACTATCGGGAGAAGAGCGCTTCTTCCGATCCCGATGAGACGGATGAATTGCCATCCGTCTGAATCATGAATTGAGAGGGCTTCGCCCGTTCCCCGCAAGATCAAGGCGGAGGCGGGCGAGGCTGTGTTCGGAAGATGACGGAAGTCCCCCATCCTCTGTGGCGTCCCTCGTTGGGAACGGACAGAGGACGGGGGCTTTTTCGGAATTGCGCGGGAATAAGGAGGGATTTCACGGGCGGCACTGTTCCGGTAAGACCGCCTCCCGGAATGCCAGCTCCTCCTCCCCGATCGAAGAGGAGGAAGGAGGGGGCGGGGAAAAGAGACGATTCAGCAGGAGGGTGGCGGCGTGCGTGGGAGGGGAGGGCGGTCTGTGATCCAACTCGGTGCGCCTTCGGCGGCAGGCGGTCAGGGAGGCGGGGAAGAGCAGCGTCATCTCGTGGGCGGAGAGGGGACGGCCTAGACGGCAGTCGAGAAACCGAACGACAGATTCCGGCATCAGCAGCGCGGCGGCAAACCGATCGGCTTCCCGCTCCTGTTCTCCGCCTCCCTCGGTGTGCCCGAGCAGAACGTGCCCCAATTCATGCGCGATGGTCCAGTTGCGGCGGCGGGGATTGGATACAAGATCATTATAGAGGATCAGAACGCTGCTGCCTCTTTTGACGGTGAAGCCCTCCGGACGGAACGGCAGTCTTTCTCCCACCGATTCCTCATAGGCCGACATGCTGCTGATAATCGCCCGCCCGCCGGTGAGGATACGGCGCAGATCGAGAAAGCAGAGGGAAAAAGCACCGGACGGCTTCTGGCGGAGCAGGAGGGAAAGCGCCAGCCCTTCAATTCCGGCGGTCGTCATCATGTTCGTTTGCGCGGAGAATCGCGCTGAGATTCTTTTTAAAGGAGCGGAGCAACGCTTCATGATCATGGGGAGAGATGCGTTTGGCCTCCCGCAGCATGACGATCAGCTCCTCTTCCTCAAGGTCGGCAGGCTGTACTCCGTTCAGATAGTCAAGGGAGACGCCGAAATAGTCGGCCAGACGGCGAAGATTTTCAAGACTCGGCTCTCGGATGCCCTTTTTCCATTCATAGACGACCGACTTCGGCACGCCGATCTCGACGGCGAGATGAAGCGGTGTGATGGCGTGTTCCTTCAGCAGTTTGTTAAAGATGTCGGCAAACATAAGCCCTGCTCCTTTCGGGAAATTTCGGGTCGTTCTGAAAAATTTATGGCAAGGGGGTTGACATTTCCGAAATTTCGGAATATAATAGTGTTACGCGAAACATATGTTCGTTTTTATTATACTCCAAAACCAGGATTTTGTCAACAGGAAATCGGAAAAAATGACCGAGCTCCGGAAAGGAAGCAGAAATGAAGGAAAATCGGAAGAAGGCCGCGGAATTTCTCAAGGAATATCGGCGGTTGACAGAGAACGAGAAGCTTATAAAAGAACAAATATTCCTTAAAGAGCAGCTCCTGCAGTCGATCCGTATCAGCAATCCGTCGACAGCGCCCAATGTCGGCGGCAGTTCCCGTTACGAGGACTTTTTGGTCAGGGTGATCTCACAAAAGGAGGAGCTTCGCCTGCGGCTGTTGATCGTGTCGGGGCGGGCAGACACGATCCGCAGGATCGTCGACACGCTGAAAGGGAAGGAGCGCACGGTCATCGAGAGGTTCTATTTCCGAAGGTCGCCAAGGGCGGCGGATGATCTGATGGAGGTGCTGTCCCTTGAGAAATCACAGATCTACCGGATCAAGGATGCGGCGCTGGACAAGATCTATGCCGCCATGACCGCCTGCGGCGGGGAAGAGACGTTGAGCGAATAGTCGCCTTCCCTTCGCGGCGATGCAGGGGGAAGATGGATCGGATGCCTCGCAAAGCGGGCTCACAGGCTGTGAACAATAGCCGACGAGGCGGTCAGGCAAACAGAAGGCGCGCCGCCAGGCAGGAGAGAAAGACGCCCAGGAGCATGACGAGCAGGGCGGCCGGCAGGGTGTGACGGGTTTTTCTCACATCTGCAGCGGACATATAGACGGCGGTGATATAGAGCAGGGTATCGGAGGAGGCGGCCAGGATCGAGGCGCAGCGCGCCGCAAAGCTGTCCGCGCCGAGCCGCTCATACAGCTCGCTGAGGAGCGCCGTCGAGCCGCTCCCGGAAACCGGGCGAACGATGAGCAGCGGAACAAGCTCGGAGGGAATGCCAAGACGGGAGAGCAGCGGACGGAGAAGGGAGGCAAGCGCCTCGGCAGCGCCGGAGGCGGTGAACATGGAGACGGCGGTCATGAGAAGCGCGAGGGACGGCAGAAGCCGGAAGGCCGATTGCAGCCCCTCCTGCGCCCCCTTAAGATAAGCGTCGGGCAGATCCCGACGGGAGAAGCAGCAGGCGAGTCCGAACAGGGACAGCAGCGCAGGAATGAGAAGAGAGGTAAAGAAATTCATGGTGAGGATGGCTTGCGGGAAGCGCCCCTTTCGGGAAGAGTGTGGGAAAGACGGTGTGCGGCGCGGGCGTATTCCGGCGCGCCGCATCAGGAAGCATTCAATTGCGGGAAATGACGGACGGATCGGATTGCGCGAACGGTGATGAACCCCGGGTGACTCGTCGGGAGAGCGGCAGGAAGCATTCAGTTGCGGGAAGTGACGGGCGGATCGGATTGCGCGGACGGTGATGAACCCCGGGTGACTCGTCGGGAGAGCGGCGCGAGAGCGCGGGTGACCGGGATGGCGAAGGCGGCAAGGCAGAGGGAACAGAGCCAGACTGCCGGCAGGATATCAAGGGGATTGCGGCTGCCCGCCGCCGCGCGCAGTGTCATGACGGTTGTCGGGATCAGGCTGGGGGAGGCGGTTCCGAGAACGGTGAAGGTCACCATGTCGTCGGTGGCGATTCCCTCCGGCTCTCCCTCCGACAGCGCCCTCATCGCGTCGATTGCCAGCGGAGTTGCGGCATTGCCGATGCCGAGAAGGTTGGCGGTCAAGGCGGCGGCGATCTCGGTGATCCCCTTTTGTTTACGCCATGCATCCGGGAAGGCGAATTTCAACAGGGGAGCAAGCAGTCGGGCGAGGCGATCGGTGATGCCGAGCAGCGTCGCGCCCCGCAGAACACCGCTCCACAGGCACATCATCCCGAGCAGCGACAGCGTGAGGGTCACGGCCGCAGAACAGCCGCTGACGGCGGCCTCCGAGAGTGCCTGCATATTCCCGCTGAAGAGCGCGTAAACAAAGGAAACCGTGATCAGGATGCCGGAAATCTTGACTGCCATGGCGGATTCTCCCGTAATGAATGATCGTTCAATTCTTCCCGTTTTCCCAAAAAATCGTCGTTCGGCAAGAAAAATCCAGGATGTGGACTGTATAAAATGTCAAAAAGTGGGATAAGATAGGACGAATTGTTAATAAAAAGTAAAAAAACAACGCTTTTTGTATAAAAGAGATTGACTTAAATGCTAATATATGGTATTATAAGGGCGAAGAATGAAGAAACAGAAGGAAAAGCCCCATTTCTCTGATTTCGGCTTCTTCCGGACAGCATAGAGCGAGGCGAAGAAGAAAAAAAATACTTGGAGGTAACTCAAAATGAAATCAACCGGAGTCGTGAGAAAAGTGGATGAATTGGGACGGATCGTGCTTCCCATTGAAATCAGAAAAAATATGGATATTGCCAATAAAGGGGACGCTGTGGAAATTTTAGTCGACGAGGACAAGATCATCCTGAAAAAGTATCAGCCGTCCTGCATTTTCTGCGGGAATGCCGATAACGTCACGTTTTATAAAGGAAAGCTCGTCTGCCTGGATTGCATTGCCGACATCAAGAATTCACTCCGCTGACGGCTGATACCAGTATATGGCGGGGCGCAGCGGAACATTCCGTTTGCGGCGCATGAAAACAGAAAACCCGGCTCGCTTCAAACGTGAGTCGGGTTTTTCCTGGTTTAAAGAAAAAAAGGTCCGTCTGCCTCGGCAAACGGATCTTTCGGTTTTGTAGGGCGATTTCACCCAAGAAGGGGAAATCAGGCAGCAGCCTCAGTGGTTCCGGCAGCCTCAGTGGTTCCGGCGGCCTCGGTGGTTCCGGCAGCCTCAGTGGTTCCGGCGGCCTCGGTGGTTCCGGCAGCCTCAGTGGTTCCGGCAGCCTCGGTGGTGGTAGCACCGGCAGTCGTACCCTCGCCGTTATCCTCAGGATCAGTGCAGGAAGCAAGCATAGCGGAAACAGAAATCAGAGCTGCCGCGGCCAGAATTGCTAAAAACTTTTTCATTTTAATTCAACCTCTCTGGTTATGTAATGAATCGGGGAACTCCCCCGTCGTCTGGTACTATGATACCATGGCATTGTTAAGCCTAAAGAAACTATAATAAAATATTATGTTTTAAATTTGTGAATGCCGTTTACAAATAAAGGGGAATTGGATACGAAAAGTTAATTTCATGAACGAATATGCATAATAATGTAAAGGAAATGAAAACGAGAGCGGGGTATAACTCCAGATTGCCCCGAATATGAATATAAAAGGAAGCAATCGGGCCGTTATTGGGATGTAAATCGCCGCCCGGTCCGATCAATTGCCGGGAGAAATCGGCTCAAGACCGGGCGTCTGCAGGCGTCGATCGGATCAGGACGCCATGCGGCGGGTGGAGAAGTATGCTTGCACCGCGAGGCGGCGGATCGGGGCGGTCGGGGATGACAGCGGCAGGAATGCCTGCTGCTTCCGGAAGGACAAGGAGGACGGACAGGGTGAGAAAAAATGATATAGAGGGGGACGTCGTGCTGATCGGCGCACCGAACTGCGGCAAGACAACGCTCTTCAACGCGCTGACCGGGCTTCGGCAGACGGTGGGAAACCGCCCCGGTGTTACGGTGGAGGAGAAGCGGGGGAGGCTTCGGCGGAGCGGGTCGGCGCACCCGGTGATCCTCGGTGATCTGCCGGGCGTCTATTCTCTTGACGGCGTTACCCCGGATGAGCGGGTGGTGACAGAGCGGCTGCGCGATCATCCTCCCGATTTGGCGGTCTGCGTCATCGATTCGACGCGACTTGAACGGGGGCTGTATCCTGTCCTCCAGGCGGCGGCCTTCGGGATTCCCTATCTGGTTGTGCTGACGATGATCGATGAGGCGAGGCGCGTCGGCGCGGTGATCGATACCGAGGCGCTGTCGGCACAGCTGGGATGCCGTGTGCGGAGTGTCTCTGCCAAAACCGGGGAGGGGATAAGCGAGTTGGCGGCCGCGCTGGGGCAGGGAGAGGAGGGCGGCCTCCCTCCCGAAGAGCTGAAGCTGCCCCGCACGCCGACGGAGCGGCATCGCCTCTGTGCCGAGATCGCAAGACGCTGTCTTCGGGGCGGCAGGGGCCGTCGCTTCAGCGAGGGTCTTGACAGACTGCTGCTTCATCGCGTGCTGGCGTTTCCGATCTTTCTTGCGATCCTGTTTCTGGTCTATGCGGTCTCGGTGTCGACGCTCGGAAAGCTGCTGTCGGAACAGTTGACGGTTTTGATCGCGGGGGAGAGGGTGCAGGCGGCGGTTCGGGTCTTTCTTCGCACCCACGATGTGCCGGAGGTGATCGGTTCGCTTGTCACCGAAGGCATAATCGGCGGCGTCGGAACCGTCGTCGGTTTTTTTCCGCAGTTTGTGCTGCTGTTCTTCTTTCTTTCGCTGCTGGAGGAGAGCGGCTATATGAGCCGTGCGGCGGTCATGACCGATCGGATTTTCGCTGCCTTCGGGTTGAGCGGCGGGTGCTGCGTGCCGATGATTGTCGGGAGCGGCTGCTCTGTGCCGGGAATTCTGGCGACAAGGATCATTCCCGACCGAAGGGAACGGGAGATCGCGGTGATGACGATCCCCTTTATTCCATGCGGAGCGAAGCTGCCGGTGATCTCCCTGGCGGCGGGCTGCTGCTTCGACGGGGCGATGTGGGTCGCGCCCTCCGTATACCTGGCGGGAATCGCATCGGTCTTCCTGTCGGCGCTGCTGATCGGGAGACGGCGGGGGGAGGAGCGGACGATTTTTGTGACGGAGCTTCCGGTGTATCGGATGCCGGCTTTTTCATCGGTACTCAAGAGTGTTGCGCAGCGGAGCGCGGCGTTTCTCCGCAAAGCGGCGAGCGTGATCTTTTTTGCCAATCTGATGATATGGCTGCTATCCTCCCTCTGTCTCTCGGAGGGAATGCTGCTGATGGACTGCCCGGCGGAGCAGAGTCTGCTCGCTTCGATCGGGCGGCTGGCAGCGCCTCTCTTTGCGCCGCTCGGCTTCGGCTTTTGGGAGGCGGCGGTGGCGACGCTGATGGGACTGGCGGCGAAGGAGGAGCTGGCGGGTGTGTTCGGTGTGATCGGATCGGGCGCCTTTCTCCGGGCATCCGCACCGATGACGGGATTGTTCACGCCTGCTTCCGCGTATTCCTTTCTGCTCTTCAATATGCTGTGCATACCCTGCGCTGCGGCTGTCAGCGCGATGCGGAGTGAACTGAAAGGGAGGGGACGGCTTGCCTTTGCGCTGGGATATCAGACGCTGTTTGCCTATGGGGCGGCGCTGACGGTCTATCAGATCTCTCAGTTTTGCGGAGGGCAGGGCAGCGCAATCGGGCTTGCCGTTGCGGGGTTGACGACGACGGCGGTGCTTTGGCGGGCGGGAAGCGTCTGTCGGAGATTGCGCGGGAGGAAATGAAGCTTGTTTTCCTGCTTCGGCGGACGGAACGGATTCCTGCGCGCTCCCCTCGCCCGACGAAGGGAGAGAACGGGATTTACGCCTCGCGGACGGAACTGGGCGGCGGGATAGTCTCGGCATATGCCCGGCTGCCCCCTTTCCCGCTCTGCACGCTTCAAAACAAAAAAGCCGAAACCACGTTTCGGCTTTGAGGGATCTGTTTCTTCGGTCAACCCTCGTAGATCTCGCTGATGCGCCAATCGGCATCCTGCGGGAGGAGGCGGGAGTCGCAATAGGGACACTGCGCGGCCTTTGGATCGGAGAGGGGAGCGCCGCAGTTGGGACAGTGGGGGGATTGATTATCCTTGCCGATCGTCAGGGTATAGAGCAGCACATAGCGCTTCTGCTCCACCGAGCCGTTATTCTCATACTGAAGCGCGGCCTGCAGGATCACCGTTTTTTCACGAGGCTCGCTCTTATAATCGGAAATCACGACGCGGTGAATGCGAAGATCATTCCGATCGCTCAGGCGCATCCGCAGCCCCTCCTTGGCATAGGTATAGGCAAGGGTCGGGCTGAAGGAGGGATCGTCCCGTCGGATCAGAGGGAGGCAAGCCGCCTCGCGGTCCTGCAGAGCGGCGGGAAACATATCGCCCATCTTCCGCGATAGATCCTGAAGATTGTCGGTGATCTCGTGGAGCGAAGGGGTACGGATGGTCGGCATATGGTGCTTGATCGCTTTTCGGATATTCAGCACGATGACGAGTACAACGCCGCAAATCACAATGACGGAGATCAGAAATGTAAAAGGGAAAAATAACTCCAGGTTCATGCGTGTATCAGGTCCTTTCAGATCATTCTCTGTCCGTTGATAATCAGCGTAAAGCGGATGCCGAGCTTTTCGGCGGCCTTGCGGCAGAGGATCATACGGTTGAGAAAGATTTCAAAATAGTCCATAACCGGGCAAAAGGCAGTGTCGATTCCGAGATCCAGGGCGATCTCGTCGCGTCCGATCACGACCTCGGAACGCTTGACGGAGTAATTGACGCGGTCGTGAATGTCAAAGCTCGGCAGATCGGTGTTGCGGACACGGTTGGCGCGCACATCGGTTTTATCCGCGAGGATCAGTGCCGCCGCGACGGGATTGACCGGGAATGCGGTCGATTCGTCGTGATTGCCGATTGCGGTGATGATGGTGGCGATCTCGTCGGGATCGGCGTCCATCTTGTCGAGGATGCGGAAGGCCATGATCGCGCCGCTCTGGGCGTGGTCGATGCGATTGATGACGTTGCCGATGTCGTGGAGATAGCCGGCGATCTCCGCCAGCTCAGCGTCGCGCTGCGGGTAGCCGAGGGTGAGGAGGATGCGCTTGGCGGTCGCGGAGACCTTGCCGACATGGGGGAAGCTATGCTCGGTATAGCCGAGGGCGATCAGCGACTCGTCGGCTTTTTTGATATAACTCCGGATCGATTCGTTTTGCCGGATCTGTTCGATCGAAATTTTCATCGGAATGACCCCGCGCGGCGGGCAGCCCTTTCCTTGTATTCGGGGAAACCCCTACACTATAGGATACCATATTTTCCTCCCTTCGTCAACGCAAAAGAAGAAATTTCCGGTAAAAAACCGGTCGGGAATGCGTAAATCGAGCAGGGGCAGGAAAAAGCCGGGCGGCTGACGCGATCCTCGTTGACATTTTCTTCGGGTTGTAGTATAATCTTATCGAAGTAATTCGTCCGGAGGGGAAGCGGAAAGATGGCGGGAATCGGCTATATCATGCGCTGCATCAAAGCAATGGACTACAGGCAGATGCTGGAGACGGTAGGGGAAATCCACCGGATCAGCGGAAAGAATCGGGTCGGGCTTTTCTTCGACGTGATATATTGCGGACTGCGCTACGGAGCGGGCTACCGCGACTACCGTCTGAATGAATGGTGGACGCTCAATGCCGCGCAGCGGAAGACCTACGTCACCCGCGGGATCAACAATTCCATCATCAAGCACTGCAACGACCCCGCGTATTACCATCTGCTCAACGACAAGATCGACTTCAACCGCACCTTCGAGCGCTTCCTCGGCAGAAAGTGGCTGTATCTCAAGGAGGCAAGTGAGGAGGAGTTTGCCGGGTATATGGAAGGCTTGGAGGAGATCGTCGCCAAGCCTGTCGCAGAGGCCTGCGGCCGCGGAGTCGAGAAGCTGAGGAAGGCCGATTTCGAATCGATCTCTGCCCTTTATCACCACCTGGTCGAGACCGAGCGCTATCTGGTTGAGGAGGTGATCTGCCAGCATGAGACGATCTCGCAGATCTATCCGGATTCCGTCAATACGCTGCGTATCGTTACCCTGACCTCCGACGACGGGGAGCCGCACCTGCTCTACGCCTTCATTCGCATCGGAAACGGCGGGAGGGTCGTCGATAATATCAATGCGGGCGGCATGGCCGCTCCCATCGATCTTGAAACCGGTGTGATCGACAAGGTCGCCTTCGATAAGGACAGCCGGTATTATGAGAAGCATCCGCAGACGGACAGCCCGATTGTCGGTGTTCGGATTCCGATGTGGCGGGAGGCGACGGCACTGGTGCTGGAGGCGGCAAAAATGATTCCGCAGCTTCGCTATGTCGGATGGGACGTCGCGATTACCCCGAACGGGCCGATCTTCGTCGAAGGGAACCAGCATCCCGGCCATGATATCCTGCAAATGCCCCCTCACGTTCCCGATAAGATCGGAATGCTTCCCCGCATCCGACAGTTCATCAAGCTCTGATCCACACCCCTGCACCCGCCCGATCGAGAGGGCTTCGGTGCGGGGGTGTTCGGCTGCATCCTGATATCGAACCACCGATGTTCCTTACAATGAACCACCGACATTTCCTGTATCGAACCACCGATGCTCCTTACAACGAACCTCGGAACGTTCTCCAGAAAAAAGCCCCCCGAAATCGGGGGGCAGTGCTTTATTTCAGGGTTTGAAGGATGCAGTCGGCGGTGGCACGGTTATTGGCGATCGGGACGTCGTAGACCTGCGCGATGCGAAGGAGGGCTTTGACGTCGGGATCATGCGGCATGGCGGTCAGAGGATCGGAGAAGAAGATGATAATATCGATTTCTCCTGTTGCGACACGCGCGCCGATCTGCTGATCTCCTCCGAGAGGGCCGCTCAGATAGGCCTTGACGGGAAGCCCCGTCGCCTCATTGATGCGGGTCGCGGTGGTGCCGGTGCCGCAGAGAAAATGGCGGGACAGAATCTCCTTGTTCTGCGCACACCAATCGATGATGGTGTCTTTCATGTTGTCATGCGCGATAAGAGCGATACGCTTGGTCATAATAGGAACCTCCCGTTTATTTTGTCAGTTTGTGGAGCATCAGCTGCTTGGTATCCCAAAGCTTCGGGGAAAGATCGACATAGTAGTTGTGCGGGTTCTCGAAGCGCTTGACCTCGTCCCATTGACGATCCATCTGTTCGGCGCAGTAACTTCGGATCTCCTCGGTGGAGGGGCAGCGATAGACCTGCTTTCCGCCGAGGAAGATCGGCTTCTGAAGCTCGACGGCAGAGAAATCGGTCAGGGTTTTGGATTTCCAGGTGTAGTTGGGATCGAAGATGGTCAGGGGCTTGCTGTCGTCAACGATCTCGTCGTGGACGGTGATATAGTCTGCGATCGCCATCCCGCTTTCCCGCTCATACAGACGGTAGAGCTTTTTGAAATGAGGGGTGGTCACCTTTTCGGGATTTTCACTGATTTTTATCTTGGGGATGATGTTGCCATGCTCGTCCTCCACCGCGGCGAGCTTGTAGACGCCGCCGAAGACGGGGGAGCTTTTGGAGGTGATCAGACGTTCTCCGACGCCGAAGGCGTCGATTTTAGCCCCCTGCGTCAGCAGGTCGCGGATGATGTACTCGTCAAGGGCGTTGGAGGCGACGATTTTACAGTCATAGAGCCCGGCGTCGTCCAGCATTTTGCGTGCCTTGCGGGAGAGATAGGCAAGGTCGCCGGAATCGATGCGGACGGCGCATTTTGTGATGCCGTTGGCGCGGAAGGCACGGATGGCATTGGGAATCCCGTCGTTCAGCACGTTGTAGGTGTCGACCAGCAGGGTGGCGGCAGTCGGATAGAGCTTGCAGTAGGTGTCAAAGGCCTCATATTCCGAATCAAACATCAGGACCCAGGAGTGCGCCATCGTGCCGGTTGCCGGTACACCGAAGCGTTCGTCGGCAATGGCGCAGGCAGTCCCGGTACAGCCGGCAATGTAGGAGGCGCGTGCGCCGAGGATCGCTCCGCCCGGCCCCTGGGCGCGGCGAGAGCCGAATTCCGAGATGGCGCGTCCCTCGGCGGCGCGGACAATGCGGTTGGCTTTGGTCGCGATCAGAGACTGATGATTGAGGGTGAGGAGGACAAAGGTCTCGATGAACTGCGCCTCGATGGCAGGGGCGCGGACCGTCAGGATCGGCTCTCCCGGGAAGATCGGCGTCCCCTCCGGGACGGCGTAGATGTCGCCGGTGAAACGGAAGGTGCGAAGATAGTCGAGAAAGCTCTCGTCAAAGCAATTTTTCGTGCGGAGATAGGCGATATCCTCCTCGGTGAATCGGAGGTCGTTGATGTAGTCGATGATCTGCTCCAGTCCGCAGGCGATAGCGTAACCGCCGTTGTCGGGATTTTTGCGGTAGAATACGTCGAAATACGAGATCTTGTCCCGATATCCGGAAAGGAAATAACCGTTTCCCATCGTCAGTTCGTAGAAATCGAAGAGCATCGTGTAGTTTTCGCGGATGTAGCTGTGCATGATAGAAATCCTCCGATGGATAAGCAGCGCGCGCTGCATGAATTGAAACAGAAACCGGGGAAGGAAGGCGGAATGTACGGACAGCAGGTGTGGAAGGGATCAGCCCTTCCGTGTCGATCTGCCCCGTCGATCAGCGACGATCGGATCAAGCATACTCCTCCGCCCCGCGGACGCGGGTTACGGCAGGGCGGCCTTGCCGGGACCGTCGGAAAGCGCCGCTTTCCCGCCCAGGAAAAGGGCGGCGGCATTGGCGGCGGTCTGATCGCAGAGGGCTTCGGGAGAGACGCCGCGCAGGGCGGCGGCACGCTCTGCGGTCAGGATCAGATACGAGGAGTCGTTGCGCTGTCCGCGGTAGGGATGCGGAGTCAGATAGGGGCAGTCGGTCTCGATCAGAAGCCGATCCTCCGGCACAACGGGCAGAATCTCGGCAAGACGGGCGGCATTTTTGAAGGTGATCACGCCGGAAAAGGAGATATACCAGCCCCGCCGCACCAACTGGGCGGCGGTTTCACGGCTTCCGCTGAAGCTGTGGAAGACGCCCTTCACCTGCGGAAAGCGGCAGACCGTTTCAAGGCAGTCGCCGTGTGCCTCCCGGTCGTGTACGATCACGGGAAGACCGAGACGATCTGCCAGAGCAAGCTGACGAGCGAACCACTCCTTCTGAAAAGCGCGCTCCTCGCCGTGCCAATGGTAATCAAGACCGATCTCTCCGATCGCCACCGCTTTGGGATGGGCGGCCAGCGCCTCAATCTCCGCGAGGGCGGCTTCGGGATCTGGCAGGGAAAAGAGATCCTCGGGATGAAGTCCGACCGAGGCATAGAAGCCCTCGTTCTCCTCCGCCAGCTTCAGCGCCTGACGGGAGGTGTCGGGATTCGTTCCGGCGTTCAGAACGTGGGTCACCCCGGCACGCCGGATTTTATCCAGAACGGCGCGGCGCTCGGCATCATTCCCGAATCGCTCGTCGTAATAATGTGCGTGAGAATCGAAGAGCAGCATGGGCGGCACTCCGTCAGCGGATGCGCTGTCCCGGCGCGACGGAATCGTCAAGGAAGACGACACGGATGTCATGCCCCTCCCCCGATGCCAGAATCATGCCGCGGCTCTCCACTCCGCAGAGTACGGCGGGCTTGAGATTCGCCACGACAATCACGGTCTTGCCGACCAGATCCTCCGGCTTGTAGCATCCGGCAATGCCGGAGACGACCTGCCTCTTCTCATAGCCGAGGTCGAGCTGCAGCTTCAGCAGCTTCTTGGCGCGGGGAACCGGCTCGCAGGAAAGGACTTTGGCGGAGCGCAGCTCCACGTTCATGAAGTCCTCGATGCCGATCGGAGCGCAGCAATCCTCCGGTACGGGGATCTGCGGTACGGCGGGCTCGCTTCCGGCACGGAGCTTCTCGAGGGTCTCCTTTTCATCAAGGCGGGTGAAGAGTACCTTTGCCTCTCCGATCGGATGTCCCGCCTCCAGCGCACCGGGCAGGAGCGCGTCGCGTTCGGTGCCGAGCTGCGAGAGGATGCTGCGGGCGGTGGAGGGCATGAAGGGCTCAAGCAGCGACGCACCGAAGCGGATCGTGTCGAGAAGATTGTAAAGCACCGTGCCGAGCCGCTCGGTTTCGCCGTTTTTGGCAAGGATCCAGGGTGTGGTTTCGTCGATATACTTGTTGGCGCGGCGGAAGAGCGAGAAGACCGCTTCAAGCGCGTCGGCTACATGATAACTGTCCATCAGAGCGGTTACTTCTCCGAGAACCTTTACCGGGAAGGCGGTGAAATCGGAATCGCTTTCCGAAAGGGCAGCGGGCGCGGGGACGGTGCCGCCGAAATACTTGGTTGTCATCGCAAGGGTGCGGTTGACGAGATTGCCGAGGGTGTTGGCAAGGTCGTTGTTGTAGCGGGCGATCACCGCCTCGTAGGTGATGCTGCCGTCGTTGAGATAGGGCATCTCGGAGAGAACATATTCCCTGACCGCGTCGACCCCGAAGACGGCGGCGAGATCGTCGGCATAGATGACGTTGCCGCGCGACTTGCTCATCTTGTCCGCTCCGAAGTTGAGCCAGGGATGGCCGAAGATTTTCTTGGGGAGCGGGAGGTCGAGCGCCATCAGCAGGATCGGCCAGTAGATGGTGTGGAAGCGCATGATGTCCTTGCCGATGATATGCACGTCGGCAGGCCAGTTTTTGCGGAAGGCCTCGGTCTCCGGCAGGTCGGGATTGTAGCCGAGGGCGGTGATATAGTTGGAGAGGGCGTCGATCCAGACGTAGATGACGTGGCGGTTGTCGAAGGGCACCGGCACGCCCCATTTGAAGGAGCTGCGGGAGACGCAGAGATCCTGAAGTCCGGGCTTCAGGAAGTTGTTGATCATTTCCTTCTTGCGCGCCTCCGGCTCGATGAAGCCGGGATGCTCCTCGATATAGCGGGTGAGGCGGTCCCGGTAGGCGCTCATACGGAAGAAGTAAGCCTCCTCCTTCATCCGGCTGACGGGGCGGCCGCAGTCGGGGCATTTGCCGTCGACGGCCTGGGTATCGGTGAGGAAGGCCTCGCAGGGCTCGCAGTACCATCCCTCGTATTCGCTTTTGTAGATATCGCCCTTGTCGTAGAGCTTGCGGAAGATGGCGGCGACGGCTTTTTCGTGGTCGTCGTCGGTGGTGCGGATGAATTTGTCGTAGTCGGCGTCCATCAGATCCCAGATGCGGCGGATATCGCCGGCGACGGTATCGACGTACTGCTTCGGGGAGACGCCGGCCTCGGCGGCGCAGTTTTCGATCTTCTGACCGTGCTCGTCGGTTCCCGTGAGAAAATACACGTCGAAGCCCATCTTTTTCTTGAAGCGGGCGATGGCGTCGGTGAAGATGACCTCGTAGGTGTTGCCGATGTGAGGCTTGCGGGAACTGTAGGCAATGGCGGTGGTAATATAGAATTTTTCTTTCATGATCGGTTCTCCGTTCGTAGAAGATGATAAAGCACAGACAGGAGGAAGGGGAAAGCGGGACGCACCCGCCGTACTCCTAAACGGCAAGCCCGTCCGAGAGGGCGGCGATCATCTCAGCCACCGCGCCCTCGTCGTGATCGCAGAGGACGCGGACCGAGAGGCGCTTCACCTCATCGATGGCGTTTGCGGGACAGAAGGCAAGATCGGCGCGGCGCAGCATATCGATGTCGTTTTCATAGTCTCCGATGCAGCAGACCGTCCTCTCCCCGCCGCAGCAGCGGCGCAGGAACTCGACGCCGCTGCCCTTGTCGGCGGCGATATCGACGACCTCCACGATATGGCCGCAGGAGCGGAAGCAGTTGATGCGGTCGCCGTATTGCCCGATGATATAATCGCGGCAGAGCAGTGCGCGCTCCGGGATACGGCAGTTGAAGCGCATCTTGTACCAGCGGTTTCCCGGCACGTTATCGGGCATCAAATCGTCAAGGAGCGTTTTGTCGTCGGAATAGACAACGAAGCCTGCGCCGGGGAAGCGCGCCAGCACATCCTTTGCGATCTCCCGCCCGAGGCGTCCGTCAAAGCTCCTCTCCCGCAGAAAGCGGTCGTCAGCGGGATCATAGAGCAGCGCGCCGTTTGACATGATCAGCGGTGCGTTTGCAACCTCCCGGAATTCCGGGAAAATCCGTTCGAGAACCGAGGGCAGACGGCCTGTCGAAAAGGAAAAAAGCCCGCCCTTTTCCTTGAAATCGGAGATGGCCTCCAGATTCCGCCCGATGATCCGCCCGTTCCGACCGGCAAACGTGCCGTCGAAATCGCTCAGGATCAGAATATTGCCAAAGGATCGGTTCACGGGCATTCCTCCTCCCATTCTCCACCGAGGAGCTTCAGGCATTGCACGAAATAGTCCGGCAGGGGGGATTCGAATTTCATCAGCTCCCCCGTCGCCGGATGAAGGAAGGAGATGCTTTTGGCATGAAGGCATTGGCCGTTGAGCAGCGAGGCATGGGAGCGCTCGAAGGAGGTGGCTCCTCCGCCGTAGACCGTGTCTCCCAGCAGCGGATGTCCGAGGCTTGCCATATGGACGCGGATCTGATGGGTGCGTCCCGTCTCAAGGCGGAGTCTGACGTGATCCGCCCGCTCCAGACGCGCCGTCACGGTATAATGGGTGACGGCAGGCTTGCCGCCGCGGACGACCGCCATTTTCTTACGGTCGACGGGGTGACGGCCGATCGGCGCGTCGACGCTGCCGCTCTCCTCCCGGAGGTGGCCGTTCACGATGGCGTGATAGCTTCGTTCGAAGGAATGGGAGGCGATCTGCCCGGCCAGAGAAAGATGCGCCGCGTCGGTTTTGGCGACGACGAGCAGACCGCTTGTGTCCTTGTCGATGCGGTGGACGATGCCGGGGCGGATCACGCCGTTGATCCCCGACAGGGAATCCCCGCAGTGCCGGAGCAGAGCGTTCACCAGCGTGCCGGTGGGATTGCCGGCGGCGGGATGCACCACCATCCCCTTCGGCTTGTTGACCACCAGGAGAACATCGTCCTCGTAGAGAACGTCAAGAGGGATGTCCTCCGGCAGTGCCCGATCGGGGATCGGCTCGGGCAGGAGGATCTGAACCGAGTCGCCTTCCCGGAGGCGGTAATTCTTCGGCATCTTTCGCCCGTTGACGGTTACCGCATCCCGCTCGTTGAGCTTGGCGGCCGCCGATCGTGTCACGGAGGCCTGCTCCGAGACGTAAATATCGAGGCGTTTGCCGACGTCGGCGGGATCGATCATGTCAGCGCGCTCCCTTCCGGGCTTCGGAATCGTCCGATCCGTCCCGGCAGACTCCGGAGCAGCCGGCCTCCCCGCCGCCCTCGGCGGCGTTCGCTCCCTCGGCGGGCATATCACCAGAGTTTTTGCCTTCGACGGACTGATTCGCTCCCTCGACGGGCATATCGGCGGCGTCCTCGCCATTATCGGGCATCCCGGCGCAGCTGGCGCCGTTCTCCGCGGCTTCTCCTGTTCCGACGACGGCAGCCGCCGCACGCTTCTTCTTTTTTTCGTCGTCCGAAAGGAAATCGCGGTCGACGAAGAGAATGTCGATCAGGATCAGCACCGCCCCGATCGTCACGAAGCAGTCGGCAACATTGAAGATCGCAAAGTCGACGAACTGGAACTCCAGAAAATCGACGACGAAGCCGTTTGCAATGCGGTCGATCTGATTGCCGATCCCGCCGCCGGCGATCATCGCGAGGGAGATGCCGAGCAGGGTCGGAACTTTCCTGCGGCACTTGATCAGATAGACAAAGATCGCGACGATGGCAAGGGAGGACAGGAGGATAAAGCCCCAGCGGAAGCCCTTCATCATTCCGAAGGCCGCGCCGGTGTTTTCGGCGTAGCGGAAGCCGAGCAGCCCCTCGATGAAGGGATGAAAGCCGATCGGCTTCAGCTTCAGCACGACGATATATTTCGAGATCTGGTCAAGCGCTACCGACAGCAGGACGATAGCGGACCAAAGGATGAGCTGCATCGGTTACTGCCCGACAATGTCGGCGCATCGGGCGCAGAGGAAGCCCTCGCCCTCCCCGACGCCGTTTCTGACGTACTTCCAGCAGCGTCCGCAGCGGCAGCCCTCCGCAGGCTCCACCGAAATGCTGTCCTCGCCCTCCTCTACCGTCACGCCCGAGACGATGAAGACCGTTTCAAGCTCGTCGGAGAAGCTGCGAAGCAGGGCAAGGCGGTTCGGATCGGCGGTGCGGATGATGAGCCTTGCGTCAAGGGATTTTCCGATCCGCTTGTCGGCTCTGGCGGTTTCCAGCGCCTTCATCACGTCGTCACGCAGCTCAAACAGGCGATTCCAGCGTTCCTCAAGCTCCTCGAAGCAAAGCGCGTCGGAGGGAGAGGGCATATCGTTGAGCATGACGCTGCGGGTATCCTCGCCGGCGGAATGCGCGATCGATGCCCATGCCTCCTCCGCCGTGAAGGAGAGAATCGGGGCGAGCAGGCGGATCAGCGAATTGAGGATGAGATACATGGCGGTCTGCGCCGAGCGGCGCTCCACGGAGGTCTTGCGTTCGACATAGAGGCGATCTTTCGTGATGTCGATGTAGAGCTTGCTGAGATCAACGGTGCAGAAACTGTTGATCTCGTGATAGACGATGTGGAAGGAATAGCTGTCGTAGGCGGCACGCACCGTGCCGACCAGACGATTCAGCCGCGCCAGCGCCCACTTATCGATCTCCTGCAGGGAATCAAGGGGCATCATGTCACGGTCGGGATCAAAGTCGGTCTCTGCCGTGCCGAGGTTAGCCATCAGAATGCGGAGGGTGTTGCGGATCTTGCGATAGGCCTCGGAGAGCTGACGGAAGATGCCGTCGGAGGCTCTGACGTCGACCTGATAATCGGAGGAGGCAACCCAGAGGCGGACGAGGTCCGCGCCGTACTTGGCGATCATCTCCTCCGGCGCGACCGAGTTGCCGAGCGATTTGTGCATGGCCTTGCCCTCGCCGTCGACGACCCAGCCGTGGGTCAGAACGGCGCGGTAGGGCGCGCCCTCCCCCTTCGCGCCGACGGCGGTGAGAAGGGAGGACTGGAACCATCCGCGATACTGATCCGCGCCCTCAAGATAGAGGTCGGCGGGCCACTTCATGTCGGGATTGTTCTCCAGCACCGCAAAGTGCGAGGAGCCGGAATCGAACCAGCCGTCAAGGGTGTCGGTCTCCTTCGTGAAGGAAGCGCCGCCGCAGTGCGGGCAGCGGAAGGAGTCGGACAGGAAGGCAGAGATCGGCTTTTCATACCAGGAATTGGAGCCTTCCTCCCCGAAGATGCGGGAGACGGCCTCGATGGTCTCGTCGGTGCAGACCGGCTTTCCGCATTCGCCGCAGTAGAAGACCGGGATCGGAAGTCCCCAGTGGCGCTGACGGGAGATGCACCAGTCGGCGCGCTCCCTGACCATCTGGGTGATCCGCTCACCGCCCCAGGCGGGCGTCCAGGTCACATTGGCGCAGGCCTCGACGGCCTCTTTTTTGAAGGCGTCGATCGAGCAGAACCACTGCGGGGTGGCGCGGAAGATGATCGGCTTCTTGCAGCGCCAGCAGTGGGGATAGGAGTGGACGAATTCCTCCGAGGCGAAGAGCGCCCCCGATTCCTTCATATCGTTGTAGATGGCGTCGTTTGAGGCAAGGTAGTGCAGTCCTGCAAACTTGCCGGCGGCCTCCGTCTGATAGCCCTTGTCGTCGACCGGCACGAGGATCTCCATGCCGTAGCGTTTGCCGGTGACATAGTCGTCCGCACCGAAGCCGGGGGCGGTGTGGACGCAGCCGGTGCCGCTGTCCATCGTGACATATTCGGCGTTGACGACAAGCGATTTGCGGTCAAGGAAGGGATGCTCCGCCGTCATGTATTCGAATTCCGAGCCGGGCAGGGTGAGCAGCGTTTCATAGGAGCTGATGCCGCCCTTTGCCATCGTCTTGTCTGCCAGCGCCTCCGCCGTGATATAGCAGTTTCCGTCGTCTGCCCGGAGCAGGACGTAGCGATCGCGGGGGTGAAGGGCGATGGCGAGGTTGCCGGGGAGGGTCCAGGTCGTGGTGGTCCAGATGATGAACCAGGTCTTGCTCAGATCGCAGTAGGGGGAGAGCTTGCCCTTGTCATCGGCAACGCGGAACTTGACGTAAACTGAGGTGCAGGGATCGTCTGCATACTCGATTTCCGCCTCGGCAAGCGCCGTCTCGTCGTTCGGACACCAATAGACGGGCTTGAGCCCCTTGTAGATGTAGCCCTTGCGGTACATCTCCCCGAAGACCCTGACTTCATGCGCCTCAAAGGAGGGATTCATCGTCAGATAGGGATGCTCCCAGTCACCGAGCACACCGAGGCGCTTGAACTGTCCCATCTGGATGTCGACGAAGTTCTGCGCAAAGGCATGGCAGGCGCTGCGGAATTCGGGAATGCTCATTTTTTTGCGGTCGAGCTTATTTTTCTTGATGATCGCGGATTCAATCGGCATTCCGTGGTTGTCCCAGCCGGGGATATAGGGGACGTTGTATCCGGTCATCGATTTGGAGCGGTTGATGAAATCCTTCAGCAGCTTGTTCAGCGCAGTACCCATGTGGATGCTGCCGTTGGAGAAGGGAGGCCCGTCGTGCAGAAGGAAGGTAGGCTTCCCGGCATTTTTTCTTCTGATTTCCTCATAAAGACCGAGCGCCGTCCATTTGTCGCAGAAGCCGGGCTCGCGTTGAGGGAGATTGGCGCGCATCGGGAAATCCGTCTGCGGCAGGTTGAGGGTTTTGGTGTAATCCTGTGTCATATATGTCTTTGCCTTTCTCTGAGCAGATTATTTGCGTTTCTTTCCGTCGTAGACACGTTCGAATTCGTCGTCGCCGTGTTCCGGGGCGGTCTGTGAGACATTCCGCAGCATCCGGAGGAATTCCTCGTCGTCATCCTCCCCATGCTCCAGCGATCTGTTCAGCTTGCGGATGGAATCGACAACGCTTCCGCCGTCGGAGAGGGGAGCTCTTGCGACCCGGATCTCATCCTCCTCCGCCTCGGCGGAAAGGGAGGCGTCCCGCACCTCGGCGGGTTCCTTAGGCTTGTCCTCGTCGGAGAGGGTGCGGGGAATCGGAATCTCCGCGGAGGAGCTGACCGACGGCTCTTCCGCGAGGCTCTCCTCCTCCTCTTCCTCGACGAAGGGATCCTCTGAGCCTGAGATCACGCCGGGCTTGCCCGACAGATTCTGACGAATCCGTTCGACGACCATTGCGGAAAGTTCCTCGTTGCTGATCTCCCCCGTTGTTTCTATACGGATATCGGGGGCGATTTTTTCGATCAGCTCGATATGGCTCTGATAGCCCTCGAAGAGCGCGGCTTTGAAGGCGGCGACCTCCCGCTGCACCTCCGCCAGTCGTTCGGTCTCCTTTCTGACGTTGGCCTTCAGCTCGGCAATCAGACGGTCGCAGCTGCTTTTGGCGGAGCGCATGATCACGTCGGCGCGCTCGTTGGCCTCGTTGATGATGCGGGTGCTGGCCTTCTGGGCATTGACGAGAGCGGAGCGGATGGATTCCTCCTCCCCCTTCATGGCGTCGAGCTGCGCTTCGGTCAGACGGAGCTTCTTTTCCAGCTCGTCGTTTGCCCGGTACAGCTCGGTATATTTTTCGACCATGAAATCAATATGCTCGTCGACCTCGACGGTGCTGTATCCTCTCAGAGATTTTGAAAACTCTACGTTTTTGAGTTCGTGCGGAGCAAGCATGGCGTTGCGTTCCTTTCTCCCCGTTAAAATGGAAAATCGGCCGCCGCAGGGGACAGGCGGACAATCGGGCGCCCCCGCAAAGAAACGCCGTCGAGGGCGCAGGGGGGGATAAAACGGAAAAAGCCGCCTCCGCGCCGACCGGCGCGGCGGTATGCGGAAGGAGGCGGGGACGGTCAAAACATGACCGACAGCATGATCCTGATGATCTCAATCAGGACGGCGGTGATCAGAAAGGACAGATCGATCGGAGAATTTGCATTCAATGAAAGCCGGTCGAGCAGCCGCCGCACGACAGAGATAAAGGGTTCTGTGACGGCATACAGAAAGGTTATCACGGTTCCGTAGGCATCGGGGGCGACCCAGGACAGGACGGCTCGCACCAGCATGGCAAGCTCGACCGCCCCAAGAAGATAGTATATGAAATTCACCACCATGGAGAATGCGATTGACATAAACAGTGATACTCCTTGTGCCGCCTGCCGAAGCGACGCCGGTGCTGCAGCCCGAAGGGGCGCCGCGCCCGGTCTGCCGCTAAAACCGATATGCGGAAAGCTGCTCCGCCGACAGACGAGATAAGATCATGCGTTTTCCGCGTTCTGCCGCGGAAAACAAACGGCTCTGCCAAGATCCGTTCTTGAGCAGAGCAGGGGAACGTCGGTACCGGGCTGCTGAGCCGGAGCCTGCAGCCCGATCCCGGACGGCGGATTCGTCAGAACAGATCGTTTTCTTCCTGTCTTTTAGCTTCCTGGAGCTGTTCTCCCGAAACATCCACGTTTTTCGGAACGATCACAAAGGTGCTGTTTGCGACTCTCTGGATATAGCCGCTGATGGAATAGGCGACGCCGCTGAGAAAATCGATCAGTCGTCTTGCGGATTCTTTGTTGGTGGATTCGAGATTGAGAACGACGGTTCTGCCGTTCACCAGATGATCGGCGATCTTCTGGGCGGTCGTGCTGTCGTATTTCTCGGGCTTGACGACCTTCATTTCAAGCGCGCTGGAATTGAGCCCCATTCCGGAGGAAGCCTGACTCTTGTACTGGGGCTGAGCATAGCCTCCGCCGTTCTGAGCGCCGTTGTTCTGCGGGATATCGGGATCGTCGTAGCCGCCGGGGTAATCCTCGCCGGGATAATCATCGCCGGGATAGCCCTCGTAATCGGCGTCCGTGTCGGGATTGATAAATTCTTTCATTCTGTTAAAAAGTCCCATTTTTTTGCCCTCCGTTACTATATATGTTCATTATTTGATTCGGTAAAGCCACGAATCGACGATTCATGCCTATATAGATTCATTATACCACACTTTTCAGGGTAAAGCAACCGTTTTTTGAAAAACATTGAGAATATTTTTTGGCAAATATTTCCTTATCCGCCGCCCGTGAGAGGGGGCGCGGGGA
>CALWTY010000003.1 GCA_944384585.1 uncultured Clostridia bacterium
CCAACCGTCTCTCATTTCTATGCGGGTAGGGACCCACTCACCGTCGATTAGGACATCCAAACATTCGCCACAGTGTATCCGGATTATAAGCGGTTTTCGGCGGGGCAGGGCTGGCTAGCCCAGCCCTGCTTGACATGTCCGGGAACTGCATTATAATACAAGCAAGGGCAGAACCTCAAAAAATCGGCTCTGCCCAAAATAACTAATGGCATATCTTATATCAGTTTTTTGAATTTACACAAAACTTGAAACGGTCTCATGTACTCAAAAGCAATCGTACAACTTGCAGGATTCCATCTTAATGCTTTTTCAAGATACGCTCTTGCTTCAGGTATGCGTTTCATTTCAAATAAGAGGTTTCCGTGCATATAGAAGATCTCACCGTATGGAATGGTTGCTCTCCTTAAATCTTTTTGTGGGCGATTATAATAAGCATACAAAATCTGTTCAAAAAGATTGTCAAAAATAAAGTATTCAGAAGCGGCATCGTTTTCAAACATCGGCGCCGCTTCTATTTTGGATACCAATGTTTCACTTAATTTATACGCCTTCTCAATGTTGCCCTCAAAAACATTAAAGCGGATCTCTTTGATTGTAGCTTCAGTTCCTTTTGCATCATTATCAATAAGACGCTCCAATTCCCTCTTTTTGTCGTCAGGGATAAGCTCAAACATCAATCTTCCACAAGCACGGAGAATTTCTTTTGCATATTCGTGTTCCTTATACTTTTCAGATTGTTCTTTAAGATATTGCATATCCTTTTCTTTATCGCCCGAAAGTCCTGATGTAGTTTCTCAAAATGGCTTCACGGTTCATTGCAGTTACAAGACTGATTTCAAAATCAAAAAGGTCGCTGTTAGAGGGAATAAGGTCAACACCTTCTTTATGATGTAGAATACCTTTCATTGGCTCTTTGCATTTATCCTGCATAACTTCAACCATTTTGTCAGGTAGTGCAATCGGAAGATTGTCCGTATCTTGCCATCCAAGACAAGTTGTGAGGTCGCCTTGTGGATCGGCATCTACAAGGAGTACCTTTTTACCTTGCATTGCCAAGCCTACGCCTAAGTTGACGGTGGTGGTCGTTTTACCAACGCCGCCTTTCTGATTACATATAGCAATCGTATTGCAGTTAGGCATTGTCTTTGCTCCTTTCTCTTAGATTTAGCATCTTATTGTAAGGTGCTATGTATTAACACAGTATTTGTTCTCAACACCCCCTGTGAAAGCAATCGCTTATACGGGAAACATATAGGTTACAGTCTGCTGAACTGTATCATAGGAATTTCACCTCAGCCGGGTACTCCGCCTGCTCCGTAGAGAAGTATCATTATCATTCTGACTGTCATCGCCGTATCAAGGGCAACTTGATATTTATAACGGGGGTTCTCGCTCTTTCCAATAGGAAGTCTTGGCGTACCCGTTAAGGTGGCTAAGCATCAAAAATAACGTCCTATATGTCTGTATATTCAATTTTCAACCTGCGTGAAGAAGTGTTCCTAAACGGAGTTAGGAAATTAACCCCTTCACTTGTTCGGACTGAGCGAGGTCAAATTATCGGGTGTTTTTCAAAAAATTTTCAAAAAAATTTTTAGGCAACAAAAAAAGCCGCCTACTCCAAACGGAATAGACGGCTTCAATGCTCGTGTATATCAGGTTGCTTTTATAATAAAGGTACGTTTCTTAGCTTGGGTGATCTTTGCTATCACCTCATCTACCAAGTCGGTATATCTACCTTGCTCAATGAGTTTATTTCTCTTGTTAATCAAGGAGTGGAGTATATCGACTCTTTCTTGGTCGGTAAGATTTATGTAATAGTGTTTGCTTTTCATTTGTAATCCCTCCTTTGACTTTATTATATAAGGAAGAACATTGTTTCTCAAATGTGCAAAAAAAAGGCTCTAACCAATTAAGGTTAAAGCCTTATAATGAAAACTATTTGTGTTTACGACAGCGGTTTGTCGTAAGGTTCAAGAAGGGTTCAAAAATTCATTTGTCGTAAATTTGTCGTAAACCCTCTGACGTGTTTCATTTTTGGATTAACAAAACGCCGCAAACGCTGTCAAAACCTGATTTTTGTGGGTTTTTAGTCTGCGAGGGGTTTCATTGTCGGAAACAGCAGCACATCGCGGATGGAGGGGCTGTCGGTCAGGAGCATCACAAGTCGATCCACTCCGAAGCCGAGGCCGCCCGTCGGAGGAAGGCCGTACTCCAGCGCCGTGACATAATCGTAGTCCACCTCGGCGCGGCTCTCCGGCTCCTCCGCCTTCTTCTGTGCCACCTGGCGCTCAAAGCGCTCCTTCTGATCGATCGGATCATTCAGCTCGCTGAAGGCGTTACCGAACTCCATGCAGTTGATGAAGTATTCAAACCGCTCGGTGAAGTTTGGATCGTCGGCTTTTCTTTTGGCGAGCGGGCTGTTCTCGACGGGGTAATCGTAGATAAAGGTGGGCTGAATCAGCTTGTCCTCGACGTAGGCGTCGAAAAACTCTGCCAGCACCGTTCCCTTGGTCGCGTTGTGCCCCACCTCCACATGATGGGCCTTGGCTGCGGCGCGTGCATCCTCGTCGCTCTGCCATTCGTAATAGTCGACGCCGGCGTATTTTTTGACCGCCTCCGTCATGGAAAGGCGCTCCCAGCGGCTCATATCGATCTCGGTACCCTGATAGGTGATGGTCAGCGAGCCGCAGATATTCAGCGCCAGCCGCTTATATAGCTCCTCCACCAGATCCATCATGCCCTTGTAATCGGTATACGCCTGGTACAGCTCGACGGTGGTGAATTCGGGATTATGGCGGGGATCCATGCCCTCGTTGCGGAAGATGCGTCCCACCTCGTACACACGGTTCATGCCGCCGACAATCAGCCGCTTCAGATACAGCTCCGTCTCGATCCGAAGATACATATCCATATCGAGCGTATTGTGATGGGTCCGGAAGGAGCGCGCCGACGCGCCGATCTCCAGCGGAACAAGAATCGGAGTATCGACCTCCAGAAACTCCTTGGAGTCCAGATAGGCACGGATCTCCGAAAGGATGCGGGAGCGCCTGATAAAGGTCTGTTTGACCTCCGGATTGACGATCAGGTCGACGTAACGCTGACGATAGCGGAGATCGGTATTGGTCAGACCGTGGAATTTTTCGGGCAGCGGAAGCAGCGATTTCGAAAGCAGACAGAGCTTCAGCGCATGGATCGAAATTTCGCCGGTCTTGGTGCGGAAAGCAGTTCCCGTAAAACCGATAATATCACCGATATCCCATTTTTTGAAGGAGGCATAGACCTCCTCTCCGACGTCGTCCCGGCGGACATAGCACTGAATCCTGCCATAGCCGTCATAGATGTCGCAGAAGGAGGCTTTTCCCATGATCCGACGGCTCATGATCCGCCCTGCAATCGAGACCTCCTTTCCCTCGTAAAGCTCGAATGCCTCGCGGATCTCGATGCTTTTTGCGTTGGTCTCATACTTCGTGTTCAGAAAAGGATCGGCACCGTTCTTGCGCAGCTCCGTCAGTTTTTCGCGTCGGATTCTGAAGATCTCGGCAAGCTCCTGCTCTTCGGTATTCTGAATGCTGTTGTCTCTGTCCATCGTTTGCTTTCCTTTTTATTTTGAAATTTCAAGAATGCGGAGCCTGACGAGCCCGCCGGGAGTGGTGACGCTGACGGTGTCCCCCACCTTCGAGCCGATAATCGCGCTGCCGATCGGGGAGCGGTCGGAAATACGGTCGAGGAGCGGGTCTGCCTCGGTGGAGCCGACGATGGTATAGGTGATCTCCTCGTCGAAGCCCTCGTCATACACCTTCACGATATTTCCGACGTTGACGACGTCGGTGCTGACCTCGCTGTCGGAGATGACCTTGACGTGCTTGAGGCTCTCCTCCAGCTCGCTGATGCGCGCTTCGGTTTTGGCCTGTTCGTTTTTGGCCTCGTCGTATTCGCTGTTCTCAGAAAGATCTCCGAAGGAAAGGGCGACGCGGATGGCCTCAACGACCTCCTTGCGCTTGGTGGTCTTCAGATATTCAAGCTCATCCTGGAGCTTTTTCAGCCCCTCTTCCGTTACAACAATTTCCTTAGACATGATTTTCTCCGTTTCCGACGGCGATAAAATATTATTTTGTTCTCACTCGGACTGCAGAACAGCGCCGCCGCTTTCTGCCTCCTCACACGGGATTCCCCGCACTTTATTTGTTCAGTTCCTTGACCGCCTCAATCAGCTGATTGTCGTTTTCATCGGTCAGCTTGTAGAAATTGATGCTTGCCGCTTCCTCCGAAAGCTCGACCTCAAGATCGGGAACGATCCCCTTCCCGTCGTAGTTCTCGGAATAGGGAGGATTGTATTTACCGGTCGAGATCTTGAAGGCAGAGCCGTCCTTCAGCGTGAAAAAGCTCTGCAGCACTCCTTTTCCGTAGGTGGTGGTCCCTACCAGCGTCGCGCGATAGTCACCGTGCTCGGTATAATCCTTCAGCGCACAGGCAAACAGCTCCGCAGCGCTTGCCGTCCTCTCATTGGTCAGCACCGCGATCTCGGCGTCCAGGAAGGAGGCGTCGGATTTGAAATGCTCCTCGTCGCCGGTATTGAAGTAGATGTGGGCAATCGGCCCTTCCGGGAGCAGATAATCCAGCACCTCGACAATGCTGTTCAGCTCCCCTCCGCCGTTATTGCGCAGGTCGAAGACGAATTTATCGCAGCCGTCATTCTGAAGGGACTCGACTGCCGCCCTGAACTGCTCCGGCGTCGTCGAGTTGAATTCCGAAATCCGGATGAAGCCGACGCTGCTGTCGCCGCCGAAGACATGATAGGTCACGCTGACGGTCTTGACCTCACGGCGCTGACAGGTCACGGTCACCTCCTTGCCGTCCCGCAGGATCGTGAGCGATACCTCGGTGCCTGCCTCCCCCCGGATCAGATCGAGAAGCGCATAATATCCGACCTCCGACAGCGTCCGATCCCCGACGCCTGTAATGCAATCCCCTTCCAGCAGCCCCTCCTCCTCGGCGGGAGAATCGGGGAGGATACGGATGATTTCGATGGATTCCTTGTCGGGATCGTAAATCACGTTGACGCCGATTCCGACCGAGCTTCCGCTCTGTTCGTTCCGGAAGGTCTCGTACTCATCGCTTGTCATATACATCGAGTAAGCGTCGCCGATCCCCGACAAATAGCCGCGGATGACCGCGTCATTCAGCGTCAGGTCATCTATTTCCCCGATGTAGTATTTTCTGACGATCTCATCGATGCTGAGGAGCTTATCGAAATAAGAATACTCCGCCAGCGTATCGTTGAGCTTGGTATTGTATTTTTGCTCAAAAAAAAGAAACGATGCGTTAAAGGTCGCGACCGCCGCGATCACCGCGACGATCACAACGGCATACAGAGGGATTTTTTTTGACATTTCTGACCTCTCTCCCCTTCATCGGGAATCGGATATAGATGCCGGGGGCTGCCGCTGAACCGCAGCAGCCCCGCGACGGATACTCTGACGCTACGCCGGCAGAGGGCGATGAGGGCTTCCCGGGGAGGAAGCGATCGGAGTCCCCCGCCTTACGGGGATCAGGAATACTTGAGCAGCTTGCTTGCAACCGGATCCACCATTTTGCCGTTGTAATTCATGACCAGCATCCCCTTGACAAGGGGATCGGTGGTCGCGCCGTTGATCCTGACCTCGAAATGAACGTGATACCCGCTGGAATTGCCGGTGGAGCCGACCTTGGCAATCACCTGCCCGCGCTCCACCTTATCCCCTGCCTTGACAAGCAGCTTACTGGAGTGAGCATAGAGGGTCGACTTGTTCCCGCCGTGATCGATCAGAACATAGTAGCCGTAGCTGCTGTTATACTGCGCCTTCAGCACCGTTCCGTCGTTCGCGGCATAGATATTCGCGCCGTAGGGAGCGGGGATGTCCGCGCCGAGATGGAAGTCCTTCTTTCCCCAGAGGATCCGCCATCCGTACTTGGAGCTGATGGTTCTGTAGTTGCTGTCGACCGGCCAGAGCAGCGCGCCCTTTGCGACCGCGGTCTGCTGCTGTTCGTACTTGTTGATCAGATCCTGCAGCTCCTTGTCGAGCGCGGCTTCCTCCTTGGAGGCATTCTGATGCGCTTCCTTGGCGGCTTCCTCGTCCTCCTGAAGCTTGGCGATCAGATCCTCCGCCTCCTTCAGCTTGGCGGCAAGCTGTGCCTGGGACTCGTTCTGATATGAACCGAGTTCAATATACTCGTTCTTCTTCTGCGAAAGGGAGGTTTTCATCGCATCGAGATCGCTGACCTCCCGCTCCAGCTCCTCCATCAGAGTCTGCTCGTAGGTCAGCACCGAGCCGAGGTTATCGACTCTGGTGATGAAATCGATCAGATTCTCGGAGCTGACAAGCAGCTCGAGATAGTTCTGCGTCCCGTCTTCATATGATATGCGGAGGCGCTCGAGAAAATCATTGTATTTCTGAGAAATCTGATTTTCCCGATCGGCGATCTGGATCTCCTTGTCCTTGATCAGCACCTCATACTTCTCGATCAGAAGCGCGGTATCATCGATATTGCTCTGTATGTATTGAATCTGCTGATCGAGCTGCTCCTTGGCAGCCATTGCGTCGGCAATATCCTTTCCGAGCGCATTGATCTTCGCCTGATATTCGGCGATCTTTTTTTCGTTCAGGGAAATCTGTTCTTTGACGGCCTGAATGTCGGCCTCGGTTACCTTTTTTGCAGCGTCAGACTCCAAAGTATTGAAAGGAAGATAAACCGCCATCAGAAGGGCGACCACCGTAAAGGTGGCTGCCGCCAGAATCGGCTTGATTGCCTTTTCAATCCATTTCATACTTTTAACTCCTTAGGGTTATGCTTTGAGATATTTTCTGATCGAGATGACGCTTCCGATCACGCCGGTGATCACGCCGATCACAAGGCAGCCGATCAACATCATGATCCGGATGTCGGAAAACGACAGAATCGAAATCATCTGAATATCGTTCATGATCATCTTCTGCACATAACCGTACATATACCATTGCACGAAGAAGGCGGCCACGCCGGAGAAGAGACCGATGATCGCGCCCTCCAGCTCGAAGGGCAGCGCGATGAACCATTTTGTCGCGCCGACATAGCGCATGATCGCAATCTCCTTGCTCCGTCCGACAACAGCGAGCTTTACGGTATTGATGATGACGAAAATACTGACCACGAAGAGGATCACCATAAACCAGCTGAAAATGAGAATCACCCCGCTCTTGAGGCTCTCGATATTTTCCGCAATATCCGCGCGGCAGCGGGTCTTGTAGATGCCTTCGATTTCGGAAAGCTGAAGCTCAAGGGTCGAAACGAGGGAATTGTCCTTATAGGTGATCTGGAAGGAATCGGGATAGGGGTTTTCCCCGTTCTCAAGCGTCGCAAGCAGGCTCGGATAATCCTTCAGCTTTTCTTTTTCGGACTCCAGGGTCTCCTCCTTGGAGACGAAGACGATGCCGTCCTCTGCGATATTATCAAGACTTTCAAGCTCTTTTCTGATCCGGGCAAGCCGCACGTCGCTGTCGGTGGGAAGCTCCTTCACCTCGCAGCGATTGGCATCGTAAACCAGCTCATAGGTCGCAAAGGTCTGTTTCTCGCTCCAAACGGCATAGAAGGTGATCACGCCGCCCCTGGCATCCTCCGCCGAAAGGGTGTAGCTGCCGCCGGGCAGGAATTCCGCCTCCTCCGCATCGGGAGAAAGCGACCAGCCGAGAAACTCAATCGTACTGTAGCGCGCCGAGAGCGAATCGGCAAGGGCGAGGGAAGCCCCTTCCTGATAGACGGAGTCGTCTTCGGGAAGCTCCCCCTCGATATTCAGCCCCGTCGCATTGTAGCGAATCCGATAGCCGTCCCCGGTGACGCCGCCTTCCCATACGGCGTACATGGTGATGATGCCGCCGACCGCATGCGCGGGATCGACGGTATAGGAAGCGCCGGCGGCATATTCCGCCTTCTCCGCGTCGGGATCGGTCGACCAGCCGAGGAAGCGTTTCCCCTCGGAGGAAAGAGACTGTGCCAGAACGGTTTTCGCCCCTTCTTCATAGGGCTGGTCGGTATCGGCAAACGCCACGATCTCATTGAGATCGCCGAGCGATTCGAGATTATGGTCGATGTTGACGACCAGCATGGAGAAGCAGCCCATGACGATCAGGCAGGAGAGCAGAACCGTGACGGAGGCGAGGGTCATCATGCCGTTCCGCCACATTCCCTTGAAGGCCTGGGAGAAGAAGTATGAGAGCTTATATCTACGCATGGAACATCCCTCCCACTCTGTCGCTCACGACGACGCCGTTATCGATCGTGACAACCCGCTGACGGAAGTAGTCGACGAGCTGCTTTTCGTGGGTCACGACGATCACCGTCTTGTTTTTCCGATGAATTTTGATCAACAGATTCATGATATCCAGGCTGAGCTTGGGATCGATGTTTCCCGTCGGCTCGTCCGCGATGATGATAGAGGGATTGTTCGCCAGCGCTCTTGCCAGAGCGACACGCTGCTGCTCCCCGCCCGAAAGCTGGGAGGGAAAGCTGGCCGCCTTATCCTGCAGCCCGACGATGCTGAGGATGGAAGGGACGCGGCGTTTGATGGTTCTGTTCGATTCCCCCACGATCTGCATGGCAAACGCCACGTTTTCAAAGACCGTCATATCGTGCAGCAGACGGAAATCCTGAAAGACCACGCCGATCTGACGGCGGTAATAGGGGACCTTGCGTCCCGGCATTTTCTGAAGATTGAATTCGTTGACGGTAAGCTGTCCGTCGGTCACCGTCTCCTCTCTCGTCAGAAGCTTGGTAAGGGTTGATTTTCCTGCACCGGAGGCGCCGACGATGAAGACAAACTCACCGTCCTCTATCTTCAAATCTATTCCGTTCAGCGCCTCGGTGCCGTTCGGATAGATCTTTTTTACATTTTTGAATTCTATCATATCATAACCGTGTGCTTTCTTCATACTTCCGATCGGAAATATGTAAATTTTTCGCGCGTGCCCGCAGTCCCGATCCGGGAGATCCGCGTGCGGCGCCCGGGAAACAGACCGGTTGTCAAGCAAAAACCGGAGCAGCGGCATATTTCAGCCGCTCCTCCGAATTGATGAGCCGCATACAGTGAAGTCTCAGAATTTCACCGGTTTCGATGTGAGATATTTTTTCACCATCAGCGCGACCTTGAAGGTGATGGCATGCTCAAACTCCCGCAGATCCAGCCCGGTCAGCTTACGCACCTTTTCAAGACGATAGACCAGGGTATTGCGGTGAACAAAGAGCTTGCGGGAGGTCTCCGAAACGTTCAGGTTGTTTTCGAAGAAGCACTGGATGGTCAGAAGCGTCTCGCGGTCCAGGGACTCAAGACTTCCCTTCTTGAAGACCTCGGACAGGAACATTTCGCAGAGGGTGGTCGGGAGCTGGTAAATCAGACGGCCGATGCCGAGGTTCTCGTAGCTGACGATATTCTTCTCGGTGTCAAAGACCTTTCCGACCTCAATCGCCACCTGTGCCTCCTTGTAGGAGCGCGCCAGATCCTTGATGCTTTCGACGGCGGTACCGATTCCGATCGAGACCTTGGTATAGAATTCCGTGCCGAAGGTATCGGAAATCGACTGCGCGGTCTTCTCGATCGACTTGGTATCGTAGTTCGGCTTTACCTCCTTGACCAGAACGATGTCGTTCTCTCCGACGCTGATGACATAGTCCTTATTCTTGTCGGGGAACATATTCTGCACCATCTGATAGGGGATGATCTCGTTTTTGCCGATGAATTTGATGAGCATGACGATGCGCATGACGTCATTGCTGAAATGAAGCTCCTTCGATTTGAGGTAAATGTCGCTCGGCAGGATATTGTCAAGGATGACGTTCTTGATGAAGGAAGCCTTGTCGTATTTATCGTCATAAAGCCCCTTGATGCTGTTGAGGGAAATCGAAAGGATCGAGGCAAGGCGCTCCGCCTGCTTGTCCTCTCCCTCGACAAAGACGATATACTCCGCCTTTGTGCCGGAGCCGATCGGCTTATATGTATAGCCGCCCGACATCACGGTTTCGGAGGTATAGGAAATCTCGTCCCTGACCCCCTGGCGCGTCCCGCCGATCTTGGCAAGATCGCTGCACGAGATAATAATGCCGTTTTCGTCGATCACGCCGATGACGCGGTCAACCGCCTCCTTCATCTGATGAATGATTCCCTGAAACAACCTGTTTGACATAATTCTGACCTCCGCATTTCTATAACAATAATTATCAATCCCAAAGCTCTTTGACAAGAGACAGGCAGGCAAGAACGAAGACGGATGCCGTCTCGCAGCGCAGAATACGCGGTCCGAGCCCCACAGCGGTCAATCCCCGCTCCTCCGCCAGCCGCACCTCCTCCGGCGCAAAACCGCCCTCAGAGCCGACGATGACCGAGATGCTGTCCGAGCGGTCCCGGCTCAGAACGGCGCCGAGCTTCTTCCGACGCTCGTTCTCATAGCAGAACAGCGCCGTCCCGTCCCGCGCCGCCTCCGTCACCGCCTCGGAAAAGGAGACGGGCAGACAGACCTGCGGAACCACGCTCCTGCCGCATTGCTTGGCGGCCTCCAGCGCGACCCGGTTCCATCGTTCCCGCTTTCTTTCGGCGTCGACCGCCTTTGCCACGCAGAAGCGGCTCTCAAACGGGATCACGGCGGAAACGCCGCACTCCACCGCCTTCTGAATGATCACCTCAAGCTTATTCCCCTTCGGCAGCGCCTGAAACAGACGAATCCGGCAGGGCGATTCCGCCGTGGCGGCAAGCTCCTCCTCGACGGCGGCGGAAACCGCCCCGTCGGAAAATCCGGTGATGACGCACCGATAACTCCGTCCGTCCGACGAGGATACCGCGATTTCTTCCCCCTTCCGCATCCTGAGCGAAAAGGAAATGTGCCGCGCGTCGGCTCCGGTAATCAAAACCGTTCCGTTGAGAATCGATTCGGGCGAGACAAAGAATTTGTGCATATCGTCAAATAATCTCCGGTGCGTCGAGGACGCTTTTGCTTTTTTCGACAATCAAAACCTGAAAAGTTCAGTGTTCTTATATATCATACATGATTTTCGCTGATTTGTCAATATTTTTGGAGTAAATTTTGTAAAAAACAATGAATCCATTATCAGTATTCACCAAAATACAAAGTGAATTTTTATCGGCATTGGCGGACGGTCAGGCGGGGCTCTCAGCGCGCCGGACGGCCGAACCGGCCGATCTCCTTCACCCTCCGATAATACCCGGAGCCGCTGAACATATCCCGTGTGATCCCGCAGAACCCGATATCGCGGTACGCCCCCTTGATCAGCATATACTGCCTCAGCATTCCTTCAAATACCATGCCGCAGCTCTTCATCACCCGAAGGCTTCTGTCGTTGCCGCGGATAAAATGCGCTTCGACCCGGTTCATACCAAGCTCGGCAAAGGCAAACTCGGTGACCGCCAGAACCGCCTCCCTCGCGAAGCCGTTGTGCCAGAAGGCGGGGTTAAGGACATACCCGATCTCGGCGCGCCGGTTTTCGACATCGAAGCTGGTGAAGCCGCAGGTGCCGATCATTTTGCCGGTCTCGGTGATCACGACCGCCCAATCAAAAAACTCCCCGCGCCTGTAGCTCTGCTGCAGCGCCTCAAGATACCGATAGGTCTGATCGGCGTCGGCGTGCGGGCTCCACAGCAGATATTCCGTCACCTGTCGGCTGCAGGCATATTCGTACATATCCCGGTAATCGGAGGGGAGAAGTTTTCGGAGGGTCAGCCGCCCGGTCCGCAATGTCGGTATTTTAGAAAAGATTCTGCCGAGCCGGCTTCTGGTCATTTCCATTCTTCCCTCTCCCTGTCCGATCAAAACAGCATTTCCCCTCTATTGTATCGCTTTCCTTCCGAAAAGTCAAGGAAAAGTCTCCCGCTCCCGGCAAACCCTCCGCAGGAAAAGCGCCGGCGGGAGGAAGCGATGGACTCCGGTAGCAAGGCGAACGCCGCTGCATAAATTGGTAGAAGGAATGATGGCATCCGCGGGGATGCCGACAGGAAAGGAACGATGAAAAAATGAGATGCGCCATGTCGGAAATGAAAAAGGGTGAGGAAGGCCGGATCGTCGATCTGAAAAACAAGGGAGATATCCGAAGAAGGCTGATGGACATCGGGTTCACGGTCGGGACGCCTGTCCGATGCGTCGGAAAAAGCCCCCTCGGAGATCCCACCGCCTTCCTGATCAAAGGGGCGATCATCGCCCTGCGCGCCGAGGATTCGGCGGAAATCACGATCGAAAGCGACACGGAAAGGGCGGTACGGCAGAGACCATGGGACTGAGCAGAACATCGACGGGGCGGAAGGCGGCGGAAACCGACCTTCCGGGAATCGGAAAAGAGCGGAACGAACGGCTCATTGCGCTGGCGGGAAACCCGAATGTCGGCAAAAGCACCGTCTTCAACGGTCTGACCGGCATGAAGCAGCATACCGGGAACTGGACGGGAAAGACGGTGGCGGGCGCGGTCGGCAGATGCCGCGTGAAGGAGAAAACCATACTCTTCGCGGATCTTCCGGGCTGCTATTCCCTCAACGCCCGGTCGGCGGAGGAGTCAGTGGCGCGGGATTTTATCTGCTTCGGCGGGGCGGATCGGATCGCGGTGGTCTGCGATGCCTCCTGTCTTGAACGGAATTTTCTTTTGGTCATGCAGATCCTTGAGGCCGGGGGGGATGCGGTGGTCTGCGTCAATCTGGCGGACGAGGCGGAGAAAAAGGGTCTGACCGTCGATATTGCGGCACTTACTGCCCGCCTCGGCGTCCCCGTCGTCTCCATGAGCGCAAGGAAAGGAAAAGAGGCGTTCCGGCTGCTGCCGGCGCTTGAAGAACCGGGGGAGGCGAGGGTCTCCATCCGCTACTGCCCGGACATCGAGCATTACATAACCGACGTGTCCGCCCTGCTCTGCGGCGGCGGTCAGACGAGGCGGGAGGCGCGCTTCTTCGCTCTCCGTCTGCTCGATTCCGACCCGGAATTCACCGGGCGGCTCGCCCGGCATCTCGGCATATCCGACGAGGACTACGGCACCTCCCGCACCCTGGCTGCCCGGCTCCGGGAAGCGCTCGAAGGACAGCCCGGCCGTTCGGCGGTCGACGAGATCGCGGAGGCGACTGCCGAGGCTGCGGCGATGGCAACCGAAGGAATCGTCCGTCAGAGCGGAAGAAGAAAGGCGGGACAGAGCCGGCTTGACCGTCTTCTCACCGGACGGGTCACGGGCTTCCCGATCATGCTTCTGATGCTGCTTTGCATTCTTTGGCTGACGGTACGGGGAGCAAATTATCCCTCGGCGCTGTTATCGGAGCTGTTTGCGTCGTTTGAGGAGGCCGTCCGCGGATTATTGCTCGGAATCGGTCTGCCGCGGTTTCCCGTCGACCTGCTCTGCGAGGGGGTGATCCGCGTCACGGGGTGGGTGATCTCGGTCATGCTGCCGCCTATGGCAATCTTTTTTCCGCTGTTTACGCTTTTGGAGGATATGGGCTATCTGCCCCGCGTCGCCTTCAATCTCGACCGCTGCTTCAAAAAATGCTCCGCCTGCGGCAAACAAGCGCTGACCATGTGTATGGGCTTCGGATGCAACGCCGCGGGCGCGGTCGGATGCCGCATCATCGATTCCCCGCGGGAGAGGCTCATCGCGCTGCTGACCAACAGCTTTATGCCCTGTAACGGAAGATTTCCGATGCTCATCGCCGTCATCTCGATGTTCTTTGCATCCTCCGGGATTCTGTCGGCCGGGATTCTGACCCTGCTCATTCTCTTCGCGGTGCTGATGACGCTGCTGGTCTCGAAGCTCCTCTCGATGACGGTCCTCAAGGGAATTCCCTCCTCCTTCACGCTGGAGCTTCCTCCCTACCGGACGCCGCAGCTCGGCAGAGTGCTGATCCGCTCGGTCCTTGACCGGACCGTCTTTGTGCTGGGCAGGGCCGCAGCCGTGGCGGCACCGACCGGCCTTGTGCTTTGGCTTCTTGCCAATCTGCCCTTCGGGGAGGGGACAATGCTGTCCGCCCTCTCCGGGCTTCTCGATGCGCCGGGACGGCTGATGGGGCTTGACGGCGTTATTCTCCTCGCCTTCCTGCTCGGTATGCCGGCAAACGAGATTGTCATCCCGATCATCATGATGTGCTACACCGCGAACGGATCGCTTGTCGAATACACCTCACTCGGCGCGCTGCGTCAGCTTCTGACCGACAACGGCTGGACCGCAGTGACCGCTCTCAATATGGTGCTGTTTACCGTCTTTCACTGGCCCTGCTCCACAACGATTCTGACGATTCGGAAGGAAACGGGAAGTCTCGGCGCGACGGCGGCCGCCGTCCTGATTCCGACCGCAATCGGCTTCCTGCTCTGCTGCACCGTCCGGCTGCTTTCCCTTCTGTTTTAATCCTCACGCGCCGTTACCTCGTTCCGACAGCGTCCGCATCCGAAAAACTCCGCAATGTTTTCCGCCGTCGTTTCCGCGATGCTTCTCAGCGCCTCGTCGGTCAGAAAGGCCTGATGCGAGGTGACGAGGACGTTCGGCATGGAGATCAGGGAGGTGAGCAGCTCGTCACGGATGAGCTTGTCGGACAGATCCTCAAAAAACAGATCGGTCTCTTCCTCGTAGACATCGAGGCAGGCGCCGCCGAGCCATCCGCTCCTGATCCCTTCAAGGAGCGCGGCGCTGTCGACCAGACCTCCGCGGGAGGTATTGATCAGGATCGCGCCCCGCTTCATACCGCGGATGCTGGCGGCGTTCACAAGATGGCGGGTCTGCGCGGTCAGCGGGCAATGGAGCGACAGGATATCGCTCCTTGCAAACAGCTCCTCCGTCGGACAATAGCACAGACCCGACGAAAGATCCGGGAAGGGATCGCAGGCGATCACCCTCATGCCGAATCCGGCGGCGACGGCGGCGAATTCTCTGCCGATCCGCCCGGTTCCGACCACCCCCGCCGTCTTCCCCTTCAGTCCGATCCCCGTCAGGCCCGCCAGGCTGAAATTGAATTCCCGCGTCCGGAGATAGGCTTTGTGCGTCCTTCTGCAGAGGGTCAGCAGCAGCGCAAAGGCATGCTCCGCGACGGCGGAGGGGGAATAGGCGGGGACGCGGACGACGGTGATCTTCCCCTTGACCGCCCGCAGATCGACGTTATTGAAGCCGGCGCAGCGCAGCGCCGCAAATTTTATGCCGTAAGAGCAGAGCTGCTCTGCCACCTCGGCGTTCAGGATATCGTTGACGAACAGCACCACCCCGTCGCTCCCTTTCGCAAGGGAGGCGGTCTGCGGAGTCAGCCTCGTCTCGTAAAAACGGTAGTCGATCCCGTACCGTGCGCCTGCTTCCTCAAAGCCCGGGATATCATAGGGCTTGGCGTCAAACACAGAAAACAGCATGGTTTCTCCCGTTCCCCGCAGGGGTAAGGGGAGAGGGCCTGCGCCCTCTCCCCACTCTCAGCAGTACATTCCGTTGCTCTTCATATAGGCGTAGATTTTTTCGCCGTGCTGCTGCTCCTCCGATTGGATGTGATTGAGCATCCGTCTCGCCTTGGGATCGGTGAATTCAAAGATCCCGGTATCGTAAACCGAGGAGACATGCTTCTCGGAGGAAAGCATATCCCGGCACAGAAAGGCGTCGTTCTGTCTGCTCTGCTCGTCCCGGTAGTCGGCGCAGCCGCAGCAGCAGTTGTTTGCGCTGATCCCCTGCGGAACGTCGGCAACGGTGCCGCCCTCCATCTCACAAATGGTCTTAAGATGCGTCCGCTCCGCCTCTCCCAGCTCGGTAAAGAGCTTCTTCAGCTCGCTGCTGCAGGCGCAGGCGGCGTATTTGTCATACTTTTCGATGCAGAGCTTCTCCTGATTCTTGAAATCGGAAAGAAAATCGATCTCTTTTTGGGTTAAATTCATAACGGCATCTCCTTTTTACTGAATTGACCATATTATGTCCCCCATTGCGGGCGGTTATTCAGCCGCGCTCATGCATAAAACCGAAGCTTTTGTCATATTTATTTTGCAGCGCGCTGTTCGGGGAGGGCTCTTCATGAATCGGTTCATCAAACAAAAGCTGTTTTACGGAGCGCTTCTTGCGGTTCTTTCGCTGACGATCTGCGCGGCGACTTCCCTTGCCGGGACGGCGCGGCTCGATCGTCTTACCTCCGGCGGTATTTCCGACCGCGTGGAATTCGGGGTAACGGCGGAGGCGATGCAGGACGCGCTGAGCGCGGATCTTCAAGGCTATAAAGCCGGGCATCCCGTGAGCTGGATCGATATCCTCTCCTACCTCGGCGCTCAATACGGCGGGAATTTTTCCTCCTATCGCAAAAGCGACGTCGCCGCCTTCACGGATCGCCTTCGCGCCGGAGAGACTGTGGAGGAGATCGCCCTGAAGACCCCTCGCTTCCGTTATTTCAAGGAAGTGTATTCCGCCGTTCTCGGCGGCATGGTCGGAGAATATCGCCGCGACGGAGAGCTTCGATACGGTCTGCGTGCCTTTTTCCCGATCGCAGACGGGTATTCCTTCCGCCCGCTCGAGGAGAAGGACAGCCTCGCTGAACCCGCGTTCCGGAGCCGGTGTCTGTCGGGAGAGATCGGCACACCGGTCATCGCCGTGGAATCGGGTCGTGTCGAGACGATCGGATGGAATCAGTACGGCGGATGGAGGATCGCAATCAGGAGCTTTGACAACAAACGCTGCTATTATTATGCGCATTTGCGGAAGGATCACCCTTTCCCCGCGCTCAAGGAAGGGGATGTCGTCACCGCGGGAGACGTCATCGGCTATCTCGGCATGACAGGCATGAGCGTGCGCGAAAACGTTGACAACCTGGATTTCCCGCAGCTTCGCTTCGGAATCACCCTCAGCTTCAACGCCTATCAGCGGGAGGGGAGCGAACAGCTTCCGATCGATCCCCTTGAGGTCCTCAGGTTTCTTTCACAGAACCGCATGACGGTCGTCATGGATCCCGTCGCCGGGGAATACCGCCCCGCCGCGGGGATCGGGCTTTCCTTCCTTCCGGTGTAATCTTCACCGAATATTCATAATTTGTTGTCGCAATATTAACGATATTTGCGGTAAGATAAGAAGAAGATTCTAACCGAAAGGACGTCCGCTGACGGACAAAACGCTATGAGAGAATACATCGGAAACAATTCGCAGCTCTTCGACGTTCGGCAATACACCCTGACCGACGGCAGAGCCAACGGAACCCGCGCCATCAGCATCTGGAACGGGGGAGGACTCAGCTTCACGCTGCTCCCCGACCGGTGTCTTGACATCGCGGAAGTGCGCTATAACGGCAACAATATGTCCTATATTACGCCGAGCGGGATCGTCAACCCCGCCTATTTCGATCCGCACGGGACAAGCTGGCTTCGCTCCTTCGGCGGAGGCTTCCTGACCACCTGCGGTCTTCAGAATATCGGGACGGCGGACGGAACGGAGGATCTGACGATGCACGGCAGGATCGCCAATATCCCGAGCGAAAACCTCTCAGTAGACCTTGCGCCCGACGGGCTCTCGGTAACCGTCAGAGGAACGGTCAGGGAGGCGGTGCTGTTCGGCTGCAAGCTGTCGCTTCGCCGCGAATACCGCTGTGCCTACGGGGAAGATAAGATCAGCTTTACCGACGTGATCACAAATGAGGGCTTCGAGCGTGTGCCGGTGTCGGCGCTTTATCATATGAATATCGGCTATCCCCTGCTCTCCGAGAAGGCGAAGCTCGTCATTCCCTCCGCGGAGATCACGGCGCGGGACGATCATGCCGCGGAGCATCTCGGAGAGTGGAGCAAGCTGCTTGCACCGCAGCACGGCTTCCGCGAGATGTGCTATTATCATCGTCTGGAGGAAAACAGCTACGGAATCGACAATCCCTCGATCGGCACGAGTATGCGGATCTCCTTCGAGAGCGACGGAATGCTCGATCGGCTGGTGCAGTGGAGGATGCTGGGAGAGGGAGAATACGTCATGGGTCTGGAAGCTGCCTCCTGCACGCTGGAGGGGCGTGCAGACGCGGTGAAGAACGGATCACAGAAATATCTTGATCCCGAGCAGAGCTTCACCAACCGCTTCTGCATCTCTTTCCGGACGCTCTGACTGCATGAAGACGGCTCTGCGACTCTTCCGGAGCGTCCTGCTCCCCGCCTGTCTCTTCTTCACGGTGCTTTGCTTTGTCTTCTCTGCCATCCTCAGTCACTCCGACACCGAAATGACCCTCCCCACCATCAACCTGTCAAACCTGTTCCAGATCTTCCTTTTTTCCCTTGTTCTGTCTGCCTCCAACCTTCTGTTTTCCTGCAGGAGGCTCTCCTACCCCCTTGCCCTCACCCTTCATTTCGTCTGCTTCCTTGCCGACATTTCGATCGTCTTCTTCCTGATCGGTGGGCATTTCAACTCGGAGAGAGGGGCGTTTACCATCCTCTTTGTTTTCGCGATCCTCTACCTTGTGATTGCCGCCGTCGCCTCGACGGTGAGGCACTTCCTTCGGACGGATCGGAACAACAAGGAAGCCTACAAACGACAATTCAACTGACGCGCAGCCTCCGCAGGGAGGCTGCGTTTTTTTCGGCGGATCGGCGGGGCATCGCCCGATTTGGCGTTCCGTCAAAGCGCACGGCAGGATATCCGGAATCCAGGCTGCATCCTGCGGCGGGCAGATCGGCGTGCCCCCGGAAAACAAAGCGAAGGGCATGCGCTGCCGCGTCTGCCCTTCGTTTTGCTGTTATACGGCCCCCTTCACCGGGAGCGGTTTTCCCGGCGGAAGATCTTTCCCGCGGGTTTTGCGGAACGATTGATCATCTCCGCGCTGCAAAATGGTAAGACCGTCGACCGCACCGGCGCAGTCAAGTCGCGCGGGCTTGTATTCGCCCCGGGGGATGATCTTCTTTCGGCCGCCTTACTCCTCGCCGTCGTTTTCGGAAGGAAGAAGCCGGTCGCTGTTGATAACGGGCAGCACCGTCTCACCGCCGACGATCGACGGCAGCTTGCCGTCCCATCTCTGGGTGTAGTAGTACTCAATCAGTTCCTTCGTCAGCGTCTCGCTGAGCTTCTTGTTCATCTCGGCTTCCTTTTCGCCGGCGTATTTGGCGGCATCGGCCTGGATCTTGGCCACGGCGGCATCGGCATCGGCCTGGATCTGCTGCTTCTTCGCCTGCGCCTCCGCCTCCAGCAGCATCTGCGCCTGCTCGATCTCTGCCTTGAGCTTCATCTGCTCCGCCACCTGCTTTTCCTCGACAGCCTGTGTGAAAGCGTCGGAGAAGTCCATATCCTCAATCGCGGTGTTGATCACGATGATGTTATAGGCACTCAATCTCCTTCTCCAGCTTTTCGGTGATCTTGTCGGAAAGCTCCTCGCGGGAGGCGATGAGGCTTTCGGCATTGTAGCCGGCAATAACCGATTTGACACATTCCATCACCATCGGCTGCATTACCGTCTCATAGTACGAGACGCCGATGGTCTTGTAGATGGTCTGGGCATTGGATTTTTCAATCTGATAGTTGATGGTATAGACGATTGTGACCTCCTGGATATCGCTGGTGTAGCAAATCATCTGAAGCGACGCCTTTTGCGCACGATTGTCCATGGAAACGACCTTCATAAAGGGATTTTTGGTGTGCAGACCCGCCTCCAGCGTCCCGTCCTGTACGTCGCCGAAGAGCGTCATGATGCCGGTATGCCCGGTCGGGACCGTCGCAAAGAGCGAAGGCAGGATCAGAAGCAGGGCAGAGAGCGCAAGAAGCTGCTTCCGGTTGATTGCCCATTGCCCTTTTTTCTTAAAACCGAGCGCGAGGAACAGCACAACACCGACGACGACCGAAACGATGATCCATTGCATAACGATTCATTCCTTTCAAAATATATTGCCCGGAAACAGCCCGATGATATCCCCGGGCTCTCCGCCGCGATTCGTTGTCTGATCACGGTAATTAGATTATATCACACAATCTTATGATTGTCAATAGCAATCGTGATTTTTTCGAAGAATTTACCGGGCGCTTCCCTTGAAATCCCGCCGTGTCCGGGGCGGAAGAACAAGACAAATGAGCCGCTCACAGCTCCTCCGCCCCGTGCGGCTTGTACCCTTCCCCGTAGACCTCCGAGGCAGAGGAAACGATCATGAAGGCGGTAGGATCGTGCGCCGTTACGATATCCTTTACGCGGGGATAATGATGCTTCTTCACGGCGCAGAGAAGGATCTTCTTTTCATGGCTCGTATAGCCGCCGAAGCCGTTGGCATAGGTCACTCCGACGTCGATTTTCCGCAGCAGCACCTCCGCGATCTGTTCCGGGACGTTGCTGATGATCACTAAGAATTTCGCCTGATCCGTCCCGTACAGCACCCGGTCAAGCACCGTGGTGGTGACAAACAGCGCCACCCCTGCGTAGAGCGCGCTTGCGATCTCGCGGGAGGCGATGGCGGAGGCGGCGATGATCACCGAGTCAACGGCGAGGAAGATCTTCCCGGTCGGCACGTCCCGCCGTTTTTTACGGATGAGCTTGGCGATAATATCCGTGCCTCCCGTCGAGCCGCCGCAGCGGAACACCAGCCCCATTCCGAACGCCGACAGAAAGCCTCCCGCCACGGCACAGAGCATGGGATCGACGCTGAAGGGCTCCATCTCCGCGTAGAAATGTGCGATCAGATCGATGGAAACGGAGGATACCACCGTCGCATAAAGAGATTTGACAACGAACTCTCCGCCGATTGCGAAGAATCCCGCCGCAAGAAGCGGAATGTTGATCAGCAGGATCGTCGTACCGGTCGGGAAATCCGTCAGACTGTTGACAATGATCGCAATCCCGCTCGCGCCGCCCGGCGCAAGAGCGGCAGGCTCAAAGAACAGCGCAATCCCCGCCGCAAATATCAGACACCCGATCGTCATGACGATCCAGTCCGCCGCCGCTTTCCGATGATTTTTCATAGATTCTCCTCCTCGTTTTTCCGTATCGGCCGCCCCCCCTTGTGCGGGCGTCCGTACTGATGATTCACCCGCCGTCCCGAAATGGCGCGGGGACGCTTCTACCATACTGTACAACGATCCGAACCGAACAAAAGCACAATATATGGTATGTTTCTATTGACACAAACGACATTTTGTAGTATGCTTATTAGGGCTTTGTCGGCTCGGCATCAGTAAGCATACGCCGAGCGGATCCACCCTATACGAAACGGCGTGCGGCACGATTTGCCGCTCCCCTTTTATTGTACAACAAAAAACTGAGAAAAACAAGCCGTTTTTCTCTGTCCGATTACTGCGAAAGGATTTTCCGATCATGATCATACACGGATTTCAGAAGCTGACCCTGCTCGATTATCCCGGCAAGACCGCCTGTACCGTTTTCACCGGCGGATGCAATTTCCGCTGTCCCTTCTGCCACAATGCCGAGCTGGTCCTCCGCCCGGGAAGCTATCCGACCGTCCCGGAGGAGGAGATCTTCGAGCTGCTCCGCCTTCGGAAAAACACAATCGACGGCGTCTGCATCACCGGCGGAGAGCCGATGCTCATGAAGGATCTGCCGGAATTTGCCGAAAAGCTGAAGTCGCTCGGCGTTTCCGTCAAGATCGATACCAACGGCAGCTTCCCGCGCCAGCTTAAATATATTGTCAACAACGGCCTGGCCGATTATATTGCAATGGATATCAAAAACACCTTCTCCCGGTACGGCGAGACGGTCGGAAAACCGGATCTTGATCTTGCCCCGATCAAAGAGAGCATCGGGTTTCTCATGACCGCGCCCGTCGACCACGAATTCCGCACCACCGTCTGCCGGAATTTCCATACCGAAGCGGAGCTGACCGAGATCGCCCGATTCCTCGGCGCGGGGGAAAAGTACTATCTGCAGAGCTTCAAGGATTCCGGCGCGCTGCTGTCGGACGGGATCGTCGGCTATTCCCCGTCCGAGATGCAAGAGTTGCTTTCGGCGGTCAGAGCGATCAACCCAAACGTCGGCCTGCGCGGCGTTTAAATGAAATTGCACAATTCATCACCCACAAAATGTTGCAATATCACTATTGACATACACAAGATATTGTGGTATCATGGTATCTGCCACTAACACAAGAAGGAGAGACAGAAAGATGTACAACGTAAAAAAACGTACCGGAAAAATCGTAAAATTCGAGATTTCTAAAATTTCCCAGGCAATCAAGCTTGCCTTTGACGCTCAGGAAAAGCAATATAACCAGGAGATCATCGACTTCCTCGCCCTCAAGGTGACCGCCAACTTCGAGCCGAAGATCAAGGACGGTCTGATCGCGGTGGAGGACATTCAGGACAGTGTCGAGAACGTTCTGGTTCAGGCGGGCTATTCCGATGTCGCAAAGGCGTACATCCTTTACAGACGCCAGCACGAAAAGATCCGCAACATGAAAAACACGATCCTCGACTACAAGGATATCGTCAACGACTATCTCGGCAACAACGACTGGCGCGTCAAGGAAAATGCCACCGTGACCTATTCGGTCGGCGGACTGATCCTCTCCAACAGCGGCGCCATCACCGCCAACTACTGGCTGTCGGAGGTCTACGACGACGAGATCGCAAACGCTCACCGCAACGCGGATCTTCACATCCACGACCTTTCGATGCTCACCGGCTACTGCGCCGGCTGGTCGCTCAAGCAGCTGATCAAGGAGGGACTCGGCGGCGTTCCCGGCAAGATCACCTCCGCTCCCGCAAGCCATCTCGCCACCCTCTGCAACCAGATGGTCAACTTCCTCGGCATCATGCAGAACGAGTGGGCGGGCGCCCAGGCCTTCTCCTCCTTTGACACCTATCTTGCGCCCTTTGTCAGAGCCGACAACCTCACCTTCGATCAGGTGAAGAAGTGCATCGAGTCCTTCATCTTCGGCGTCAACACGCCTTCCCGCTGGGGCACGCAGGCTCCCTTCTCCAACATCACCCTCGACTGGGTGGTTCCTGCCGACCTTGCGGAGCAGAACGTCATCGTCGGCGGCAAGGAGCTTGACTTCAAGTACAAGGACTGCAAGCCCGAGATGGATATGATCAACAAGGCCTTCATTGAGATCATGATCGAGGGAGACGCAAACGGCCGCGGCTTCCAGTATCCGATTCCCACCTACTCCATCACCCGCGACTTCGACTGGTCGGATACCGAAAACAACCGCCTTCTCTTCGAGATGACCTCCAAGTACGGCACGCCGTATTTCTCCAACTACGTCAACAGCGACATGGAGCCCTCCGATGTCCGTTCGATGTGCTGCCGTCTCCGCCTCGATCTGCGTGAGCTGAGAAAGAAATCGGGCGGCTTCTTCGGAAGCGGGGAAAGCACCGGCTCCATCGGCGTCGTCACCATCAACCTCCCCCGCATCGCCTATCTCTCGGCCGACGAGGGCGAGTTCTTCAGCCGTCTCAACCGTATGATGGACATCGCCGCGCGCTCCCTGAAGGTCAAGCGCACCGTCATCACCAGACTTCTCAACGAGGGACTTTATCCCTACACCAAGCGCTATCTCGGCACCTTTACCAATCACTTCTCCACCATCGGTCTTGTCGGCATGAACGAGGTCGGCCTCAACGCGAAATGGCTCGGCCACGATCTGACCCACAAGGACACGCAGGAGTTCGCCAAGAAGGTTCTCAACCACATGAGAGAGCGCCTCTCCGACTATCAGGAGCAGTACGGCGACCTCTACAATCTGGAGGCGACCCCCGCGGAATCCACCGCCTATCGTCTGGCCAAGCACGACGTCAAGCGCTATCCCGCCATCAAAACCGCCGCGAAGGAAGGGGACACGCCCTATTACACCAACAGCTCTCATCTTCCGGTCGGCTATACCGACGATATCTTCTCGGCACTCGACATCCAGGATGAACTGCAGACCCTTTACACCTCCGGTACCGTCTTCCACGCCTTCCTCGGTGAAAAGCTCCCCGATTGGCGCGCCGCCGCGTCGATCGTCCGCAAGATTGCCGAAAACTACCGTCTTCCCTACTATACCCTCTCCCCCACCTATTCCGTCTGCCGCAAGCACGGCTACATCGCCGGCGAGCATTTCAGCTGCCCCGAATGCGGCGACAACACCGAGGTTTACAGCCGCATAACCGGCTATTACCGCCCCGTGCAGAACTTCAACGACGGAAAGGCGCAGGAATACAAGGACAGAAAAGAATATGTTCTTGAGACCTCCGTCCTCAGCAAAGGGACTCACATTGCCACCTGCTGCGGCGAGTCGATGGAGGCGGCCTCGCTGGGAGATGCGCCCGATTACGAGGATAAATACTATCTCTTCGCAACCAAGACCTGTCCGAATTGCAAGGTAGCCGCCTCGATGCTGGAAAAAGCGGGAGTGCCCTACGAGAAGCTCTACGTCGACGAAAACGAGGAGATGGCCAAGAGCCTTGGGCTGAAGCAGGCGCCGACGCTCGTCATTATGAACGGGGACTCCAACATCAAGTTTGCCGGAATTCCCGCCATCAGAAAGTACCTCGATTCCGCCGCCGGCTGATCTGCTTTGCCGCCGTCGGATCAGAATGCAAGCTACTGCCGGGATGCCGCACAATCCGCATCCCGGCCGCTTGATCTCATCTGAGAAAGGATGTTTCCATGTACGATATCATCATCATCGGCGGAGGGCCGGCCGGTCTGACCGCGGCGCTCTATGCAAGACGACAGAATAAAAGCGTTCTTGTCCTTGAGAAAAACTCCTTCGGAGGACAGACGGTCTTCTCTCCCAAGATCGAGAATTATCCCGGCTTCTTTGAGATGAGCGGGATGGAGTTTTCGGAAAAGCTCGTCGATCAGGTGCTTCGTCAGGGTGCGGAGCTGCAGATCGAGACGGTTCTCTCGATCCGTGAGGGAAGCGACGGCAAGATTGTTCTCACCGATTGCGGAGAATATGAGGGAAAGGCCGTCATCACGGCGACCGGCGCCAAGCATCGTCTTCTCGGTCTTGAACGGGAGGAGGAGCTGATCGGCTGCGGGATCTCCTTCTGCGCCGTATGCGACGGCGCGTTCTACAGCGGCAAGGAGGTCGCGGTCATCGGGGGCGGCAACAGCGCGCTTCAGGAGGCCATTCTCCTTTCGGAAAGCTGCAGCCGTGTCCGCATCATACAGAATCTTTCCTTTCTGACCGGAGAAGAAAAACTGATTTCCGTTCTGAAGGAAAAACCCAACGTCGATTTCACCTACAACACCGTCGTCACTTCCCTGCTCGGAGAGGAGGAGCTGACGGGAATCGTCCTCCGCAACACCGAAACGGGAGAGGAAACGACCATGCCGCTTGACGGGATGTTCGTTGCCATCGGACTCCTGCCCGACAACGAAGCGGTACAGGGTCTTGTCGCACTGGATGAAGGCGGATATATCGATGCGGGAGAAACCACCGTGACCTCCTGCGACGGAATCTTTGCCGCCGGCGACTGTCGGAGGAAGAACGTCCGACAGATCGCAACCGCCATTGCGGACGGCGCGTCGGCTGCCCTTGCGGCCTGCCGATATCTTGAGAATCGCTGATCCTCTCTCGCCGCCCGTCCCGTGTCCGTCATGCACGGCCGGTATTGCTTCCGCACTGTGATAGAAGCCCCCGGCGGCGCGTTACGCGCCGCCGGGGGCTTCTGCTCATGCCGGAGTGCTCTTTCTTATGGTCGTCAGGTCTCAAGAAAGGCAAGAATCCGATCGGAAATTTCCTTCATGCCGGAATCGCCGGGATGACCGGCAACGCCTTCGTGACGGAACAGTCCTTTGGCGGACATGGCGTCATTTTCACCGAGATCTCCCATCGGAATGTACCGAAGTTTCAGCCGCGCCGCCGCCTCGTGAATGGCGCGATTGATCCCGTCATGCGCCCAATACAGATCGGTCAGGACGACAACAGCATCCTCCTTCGGCGAAAAGAACCGCACCATATCGCAATAGGACGCCGTAAATCCCTCGGGATCGAAGGTCTCACGAATCACGTTTTCCCCCAGGCGGATGACAACAATATCGGCGCAGAATTCCCGCGCGGCGTGATATTGACGGTTAAGAAGATCCCGATCGGTATAATTGCGCTCCCAATCGGCAGCCTGCGTTACACAATAATCCAGGCTGCCCCATTTTTTCTTCAGCGCGGCAGCGGTCAGGTGAACATAATCACGATCGGCGGAGGAGGCCGCCATGCCCCAATCCCCCGACCAGCCGAGCTGCTCCGGCGCAGGGCCGTGACGGGTTATGGAATTGCCGACAAACAAAACCCGCCGTGCGCCGGCCTCCCCCATCTCAAAGGTGACCCAGAGATTGGGGGAGAGCTGATCCTTTGAGGGTACGGTATTGATAAAAGCCATCAAATCATCCTTTCCCATCCAGTTTTGTACCACTTTCCGACCGAAAGCGGCACACCCTCCGATCGTGTCGTGCCAAACGACACTGCGTCCGGTTTCTCGGAGGATTTCTCATTACACGATCTCCTTCCGTCAAAGCCCCTCTGACTGCCGACCCACCCGTCCGGGGCTACAGGATCGACAGCCGATTGACATACGGGCCGATCGACAGATTGCATTCCTCCCTTGTCAGCCGGCGTCCGTTCCATATGATCCCGTCGATAACGATATCCTCGGTGGGATGATCGGCCGCATAACCCGAAAGCTCGATTTTCGGAATCCCGATCCCCTCGTCCGCATAGCAGAGGATGTTTTCAAAGCGGATCGCTTCGTTCCGTCCGGCAATGCAGTCCCCCGACCATTGGCCGGTATACCCCTGCACCAGAATCACCCGAGGATGCGTCAGCGGCGCAGTGGGATCATAGGGGACGGTCATATCGGTCTGCAGAAGGTCGGGAAGCTGATATCGGCTGTACTCGCACCGGATGTTGCGGAATACCACATGGTGAAGATATGCGCGGTCACCGTTCTGCACGTCGCACATACTGTACGCGGCATGAATGATGTCGCAATCCTCGAACAGAATATCCGCATATTCGTCGGCGCAGGTTTCCGCCCCGATTTCAAGCGCCCTGCCCCAATCGCACCAGACGACAAGCTTCCGCACGGTGATATTCCTGACGTTCTGCCGATCCCATCCCTTGATGCCCTTCACCACCATACAGTCATCGAAATTCCGCAAAAAGGAGTTCTCGATCAGCACGTCCTGACAATTGAACAGATCGATGCCGTCGGAATTGTACCGCCACATTCCGACCATCTTGACATTATCGATATGAAGGCGGGAGCAATTGGCGGGGATGATCGTAAAGGCGGCGGAATCCTGGAGGTCGTGGTCAGCCCCATCGTGGAGGCGACCTCCACCGATCACAAGGAGAAGGCGATGAGTATGCTCCACTCCTTCTACTGCTGGGGGCACGCAGGCGTTGTGGTGATCTCCACCCTCTTCTTCTCATTGGCCGGCATCGACAACTGGAAGCTCCTCGCGCTTCTGTGGGCGATGATTCCAATCGCCAATGCCCTTCTCTTCACCAAGGTTCCCATCTCCACACCGATTGCGGAAGGGGAAAAGGGGCTTCGCCTGCGGGAACTGTTCCGGCTGAAGATTTTCTGGGTGCTGCTCATTATGATGATCTGCTCCGGCGCAAGCGAACAGGCCGTCAGCCAATGGGCATCCACCTTTGCGGAGCAGGGGCTTGGCATCTCCAAAACGATGGGCGATCTGGCGGGGCCGCTTGCCTTTGCGCTTCTCATGGGGCTTTCCCGCTTCATCTACGGGAAATACGGACACCGCATCAAACTGGATCTGTTCATGATCGGGAGCAGCTGCCTCTGCATCCTCTCTTATCTCGGCATCACCCTTCTTCCTATGCCTCAGCTCAGCCTGATCGCCTGCGCGCTCTGCGGCCTCTCGGTCGGGATCATGTGGCCGGGCAGCTTCAGCAAAGGCTCGTCGTTGATCCCGAAGGGAGGAACCGCCATGTTTGCGCTGCTGGCGCTGGCCGGAGATATCGGCTGCAGCGGCGGCCCGACCGTCGTCGGAATGGCGGCGGGCAGAATGGGAGACAATCTCAAGCACGGCATTCTGGTCGGCATTGTCTTCCCGATCCTCCTCCTGATCGGCGTGCTTCTCTGCAGAAAAAGCAGTCGTGCGCGCGCCGCAGCCCCCTCCGAGCTTGAAATCGGCGACAAGTCGCTTGAAGCGCAGGCGGCTCCGGGGGAGCAAGCTCCGCTTGAAAAGTGAATAACAACACCGCAGGAAACAGCATTTGTTTCCTGCGGTGTCATTGTTTATGATGCGGATGCCGCGGGGGGAAGAGGCTTCCCTCCGCCGGGCGGGTCTCAGGCAAGCTCGAACATCTTGACCAAATCAACAGAAACCGGGCTGTTGTCGGGATTGGTCTCCATGATATCCGCCATGTAATCCCACCATTTGCGGCAGATCGCGGTCTCGGCGCTTTTGCTCCAGAGCGCCTCGCTCTCCAGCTCGATGTAGCCGAACAGGATATTGGTTTCGCGATCGAGGAAAATGGAATAGCGGCTTCCGCCGTATTCATGGATCATGTCCACCATTTCAGGCCAGATCGCCGCATGACGGCGCTCGTATTCATCCGCCATTCCCTCGTAGAGCTTCATCTTGAATGCCTTCTTGATCATATGCTCCTTCCTTTCCGTCAGCCGTTTCCGCTCACCTTGGCGCGGTAGCTCTCGACCTCCCAGTTGACGATAAAGTCGACCAGCTCCTCGCTCAACGGAAGATATCCCCCGAAGAAGGCGGCATTGGCAGCCACCCGGACGTGATCGAGGAAAACCTTTTTCACGGTGTCAAGCTGCTTTTCATCGGTGCCGAAGACATAAGCCCCCTGTCCCTTCACGATTACCACGCGGGGCTTGTAGCCGTTTTCCCGCTCAAATGCCGCAAGGGTCAAACGAAGCTGCTCCTCCGGAACAGCGGTGTCAACGACGGCGTAGTTGGCCTTGCAGTAGACGATATGATCGGGCGTGGGGCTGCGAAGGGTGGGATCAAAGGAGGCGATCTCCGGGCTGTTCAGAAATTCCCGACAGGGCGTGCCGAGGCAATCGGAGAGCAGCGCGCCGAAGCGCTCCTTCCCCTCGCGGATCACGCCATTCACCCCGTCCATCACGAAGGCGGCGAGACGGTCGATCTCCTCCACGCTGTCGGCGGCGAAGAAGACGCCGTGATTCTGCAAAAAGAGCAGACCGGCATCCTTCCCGGTACGGGTTTTGTACTCCGCAAGCTGTCCGCGGCAGATCTCAGCAAGGATGTAGCCGGGCTTGCAGGCATCGACCCATACCGATTCCGGGAAGAGACGCGCCGAGAGGGCCTTGCCCTCCCGCCCACAGGTCATGCCGTTGACGGCGGCGGGATGAACATGAAGAACGAAGCGCTGCGGAAAGAGATTGTGCAGCAGTGTCTCGACGCTGGGACGACGGGTCTCCCCCTCCAGCCGCGCCGCCATCATATCGGCCAGCACCTCGCTCTCCCGCGTTTTTTCGTCGGCAGAGTAGGTTTTCTCCCACATTGCGTCGAGTTTTTTCCGTTCAAGGCGCACAAAATCCTCCGCGCGAATGGTGGCAAGCGACGTTCCGGAACCCTTGACATAGAGCGTATCCGTCGTCTTATAGGAGGTATTCCCTCCCCCTGCCAGCACATAGGAGGAATCTCCGCCGTAGCGGTTGGACATTTCCTGCAGTAAAATCAATTGCTTCTCCATCATTCGATCCTTTCTCAGACTCTGATCAGCGCGCGGGCAGATGCAAGATCGGTCTGCGCGAGAGTTTCATATTCGATCAGCGTGTAGGCCGCCTTGACCAGATGCGCAAATTTCGGGTCGTCGTAGGCGGGGCAGACGAATTTCTGCCTGGGAGAATTGATATCCTCCCCGCTGATCTGGAAAAAGTGATTCCGTTCGCAGAGGGACATGACCCGATCAAGCTGCGCGGGGGTGTTTCTCGTCGGCATAAAGGTGACGGCATCGAAGCCGTAAGAGCCGATGACCTCAAAAAGCTCATCGAGATAGTCGTCCTCGAATTTCTGCGCTTTTTTGTCCCCGGTCACCGAGCTGACAACATCTCCGAGATAGGCATAGGCCGAGATGCCGCCGTATTTGCGCACCATATCGGTGAATTGCATCACGTCGGGCAGCTCCTCCGCTGCGGGGATGTAGATCTTCTCGACCAGCCCGCTCTTCAGCACACCGAGTATATCATAGGCATAATAATCGGGATGGCTGTCCCGCTGCAGGATATTGGCCTCCGCCGACGGAGGGACTGCCACACCCATCACATCCCGCAGGAAGGAGACGACCTCGGCAGGCGTCTGACAGCGGGAAATGATCCTCTCTGCCAGCGCGAAAAGCAGGTGGCGCTCCGTCACCGTCGTCACCGAGAGCGGAAGCACGTCCCGCTCAAAATCGAGGGTGATCCCGAAGGGCTCGGTCAGCCTGTTGATGTTCCCGATCATACCGCGGTTTCTTTGGTTCCGCTTGTCGCGGTAAGGGGCAAAGAAGGCGTCGACCTTGTCGATGTTCTCATGGGGGATGCCGTGCATGACGACATAGGCGACGGAAAGCTGGTCGGGATTGTTCAGCCGTCTGCCTTTGAGCTTGGTCTTTTCCATGCTCACGCGGCACTCTGCGCCGACCGTCACCGGCAGCCCGATGGCCTTCCCCGCCGCGAGAAATTCATGCGCGCCCGCCGTCGTGTCATGATCGACGATTCCGGCGGTCGCAAGACCGCTTTTGCAGGCAGCCCAGACCGCCTCGGTGGGATTATAGGGGGAGAAGGAATGGCAGGTGTGAATGTGATTGTTGATATAGTGTGTCCTCTTGATTTCCGGCAGGGACATCTGCTTCAGTTCTTCAAGCTTCATCGTGATTTCCTTTATTCGGCATTACAGGGGACTGCCGGCAGGCCGCGCAGTCCCCGATCGCAGCGGAGCGAGGCACGGCGTCCCCCGTTCGGGCGGCAGCCGCGCCTCTGACCGCGGAGTCATGCTCTTGCCGAAAGCACCTCCCGCTCGTATTTCTCCACCTCGTCCATCCATTTTTCATCGGCGGGAACGCCGTTTCTGCGGCAGAATTCCTCCCAGACCGCCCCGGCGGGGAGCATCTTAAGCTGCTCCTGCATCACCATCAGGCGGGTATATTTTCCCTCGTCCTGAAGCGTCCTGAGCGCCGCGTGGGGCGTGAGCATAGCGGCAAGGAGCGCCTTTCTGAAGGAGGTGATTCCGACGACCCATGCGGCGATACGGTTGATGCTCGCGTCAAAGAAATCAAGCGCCATCGCGATATCGTCCATTCTGCCGCTTGCCACGATCTCCTTTGCGATCTCCTTCGTTTCGTCATCAAGCCGGACGACGTGGTCGGAATCCCAACGCATCGGTCTTGTCACGTGGAGCGCCAGCTTCCGATTCAGAAGCAGAAGGGAGGAAATCTTGTCGGAGACGACCTCCGTCGGATGATAGTGACCGTTGTCCATCAGCGGAACGAGGCCGTTCTGCTGCGCGTAACCGAGGGTGAACTCGGCGGAGCCGACGGTATAAGCCTCAAGGCCGATGCCGAACACCTTCGATTCGAGGGTAATATAGACCTTCTCCTTGTCATAAGGCATCGAGATGATCTCGTCCAGCGATTTCTTGAAGCGCGCGCGCGGCCCGATACGGTCGGCGGGAATATCCTTGTAGCCGTCGGGGATCCAGATGTTCATCACGCAGGGCTCGCCGGTCTCCTCGGCAAAATACTGCGAGATACGGACGCAGGCCTTGACGTGATCCACCCAGAAGCGGCGGATCTCCTCATCGGGAGAGGAGAGGGTGAAGGATGCCGCCTTGGGATGACCGAAGAGGGTCGGGTTGAAATCGATGCCCATGCCCCGTGCCTTCGCATAATCGACCCACTTCCTGAAGTGCTTCGGCTCAATCGCGTTGCGGTCGGCAAATTCCCCCTTCTCAAAGATCGCGTAGCTGGCGTGAAGATTGAGCTTGTGACGGCCGCCGCAGAAGGAGAGCGCCTTGTCCAGATCCTGCATCAGCTCCTCCGGCGTTCTCGCCTTTCCGGGGTAGTTTCCGGTTGTCTGGATGCCGCCCGAAATGCCGGTATCGCTGTCAAAGCCGCAGACGTCGTCTCCCTGCCAGCAATGAACCGAGATAACCGCCTCGTTCAGCTTTTTGAGGACCTCCTCGGTGTCGATCCCGTATTCGGCGTATCTCTTTTTTGCCTCATCGTAAATTGCGTTCATGTTGTGATTTCCTCCTGATCGATGATTGATCTCAATATCGGGCGCTCCTCGGTCACGCGCGGATTTCCCGCACGTTGAAGGAGCGATAGATTACGCTTCTTGCTTCCTTCAGATCGGCAAAGACGCCGGTGCTGATCATCTGCGCGGCGATATTGCCGATCGCCGTCGCTTCCTTCGGGCCGGCATAGACCGGTTTCCCGCATTTTTCGGCAGTAAGGCGGCAGAGATATTCATCCTTGCTGCCTCCTCCCACGATATAAATCGACTTCATTTTTCTTCCGAGGCGGGACTCCAGCTCCTCCACCGCCTGTCGATAGCAGTCGGCCAGGCTGTGGTAAACGACGGCGAACATCTCACCCGTCGAGATATCGGGGCAGCCGACGGCGGCCTTGACCTCCTCGGTCATGCTCTTCGGGGAGAGGAAGCGGCCGTCATTGACGTCAATGCGCTTCTCGGTCGCGTCGTATTCCTGCGCCATCTCGCAGAGCATATCAAAGGTATAATCGCCTCCCAGCTCCTTTTTCAGAGACTGGATCATCCAAAGACCGGTGATGTTCTTCAGATAGCGATAGCGTTTTTGGAAGCCGCCCTCATTCGTGAAGTTGTGCAGACGGCTCTCCTCGCTGACGTCGGGAGCGGAGCGCTCCACGCCGATCAGCGACCAGGTGCCGGAGCTGATATAGATCACATCCTCCTCGTTTGTGGGAACGGCGACCACGGCCGAGCCGGTGTCATGCGTCGGAGGGAGGATGACCTTTGCGCCGCGGCATCCCGTCTCCTCCGCGACCTTGTCGGAGAGAGGCCCGACGATATGACCGGGAGCATAAAGCTTTCCGAAAATTTTTTCGGGATAGCCGAGCCGACGGATCAGATCATAGTCCCAATCGCCGCTCATCGCGTCGACAAGCTGTCCCGTCGTCGCCTCGGTGTACTCCGAGCAAGCCACGCCGGTCAGCAGATAATTCAGATATTCCGGCATCATCAGAAGACGCTCTGCTTTCTGAAGCTGTTCGGGATGGGTCTTTTTGACCGCCATCAACTGAAAAACGGTGTTGAAGATCGCCTTCTGGATACCGGTGCGGGCATACAGCTCCTTCTCCGGCACCAGCCGATAGACCTCCTCATCCATCCCTTCGGTCCTCGGATCGCGGTATCCGACGGTCTCCCCGATAAGGCGGCCGTCCTTGTCCAAAAGCGCAAAATCGACGCCCCAGGTATCGATTCCGATGGTGGAGGGGCTTATCCCCTTCCTGACGCATTCAGCGATCCCCGCCTTCACATGGCCGAACAGCTCCTCCGAATCCCAGACGAGGGTCCCTTCGGCATTTTTCTTCATTCCGTTCGGAAAACGATAGATCTCCTCCAGCACCAGCCGGCCGTCGGCATACGAGCCGATCATATGCCGTCCGCTGGAGGCACCGATATCAATTGCAAGATAATACAAGGTATTTCTCCCCTTCATGCACGATTTGCCTGATTCGGGATCAGACATTTCTATTATCCATTATATCATATTGGTCAGAATATAAAAGACCATATTTTAATCAAAAAAGCATTTATTTTTAAGATGAATCCCGCCGAAGCACTTGAAAATTGCACAAAGATATGATAGAATTCTATAGAAATCCTTCTTTGACAAGGAGAACGACATGGATACCGAGCTGATCACCCGCCTGTTTGAGATCACCGCCGAGGAGCGCTCCGTCCTTTCCGACAATTATAACCTCACCTCCGACGCCGAACCAGCGTTTGCCAACATGACGCTGAAGCGAAAGGACTACATCTGGAACGTGCTTGGAACCAGGCATATGGTCACCGTGAAGCCGCACACCCGTTTCGTCGACATTCCGATCCACTCGCACGGCTACCTTGAAATGATGTATGTCTGCGAGGGCGCTGTCACCCACTTCATCGACGGACGGACGCTGATTCTGGAGGCGGGGGAGCTGCTGATGATGAACCGCCACACAAAGCACTCGGTCGCCGCCTCCGGCAGACGGGATATCGCCGTCAATCTGGTCGTATCAAACGACTTTCTGCGGGTCTGCAGCGCCAAATTCCGTAATTCCCTGCCCCTTTCGGAGCTGGCAGAGCATCACGTCTCCGAAAGCGGGCGATCCCGCTATCTGATCTATCGGATCGGGAACAATCCATCCGCAGAAAACCTCCTTGAAAATCTGATCCGATCGGCGCTCTTTCAGCGGGATGTGCCGCAGATCATCCTGACGGAAACGCTGTCGCTGATTTTCCGCTATCTGGAGATGTATCCCGACGCCCTGATCCGCAGCGCCGACGACGCGACCCGCGAGGAATCAAAGAAAACGATCATCACCGATTATATCGAGACAGGGTATCGCACCGCTTCCCTCACCGAGCTTGCGGAGCGTCTCGGAATGACTCCTCAATACGTCAGCTGTATGATCCGCCGCCTCTTCGGCGCGGGCTTTATCGAGTTGATCACCGAAAAGCGGATGTTCGAGGCGGAGCGGCTGCTCACGGAAAGCGATCTTTCGGTTCAGGAAATTGCAGAGGCCATCGGCTATGAAAACAACAGCTTCTTCCACAAGCGCTTCAGAGAACAATACGGCACCACCCCCGCCAAATGGAAAAAATCGATCCGCAGCGATAAGTGAGCGGGAAAGCCCTGATCGATGGCACAGAAATATCCATCGCCGAGCGCAAGCAAAAAAACCGCATCGCACGCGATGCGGGTTTTCTCTCTCAAGAAATAACGGCGGCGCAGATAAACCTGCGCCGCCAACCATACCGGCCGCTCCGTACAGGACAGGCGGCTTTATTTCATGAAGGAGAGACTCTTGACAATCGGGATTTCCTTGGCCTTGCTGCCCGCGACATAGACAAAGCCGATGACCTTGAGAACCAGGGCAATCAAGGAAACGATGCCGAACACGATCCAGCCGAGGATCGGGATCACACAGGCGAAGATCGAAAGCGCCACGCAGATCTCAATCATCAGAGCCTGTCTGACATGGAAGGCAATAAACTTCGAGCCCTTGTTTGCGAGCAGCGCGATGATGATTCCGATCATTCCCATCAGATACGGCAGCATCGCAAATACCTTGTTCTCCGAGATGTCCGCACGGTCAAACTCTGCGGTATGATCAGAGAGATCCACCACCGGCCGGGGCTGATACTGAGGAGCCTGATATTGGGGCGCCTGATACTGGGGAGCTTGATTCTGCTGCGCCTGATTCTGCGCGGGCTGAGCCGCAAGAGCGGTGCCGCACTTGTTGCAGAAGACCGCGGCATCATCACAGGAATTTCCGCATTTCGGACAGTTTTTCATATTCAGATACCTCACAGAGATTTTTGTTTTCACCTAACGATTATACACCGATGCAAAGGGTTTGTCAATGGTTTTTTCACAGAAAAAACCATTATTCTTAACGATTTATATTGCTTTTCCTGTTGACAAGAACTCCCGGACGTGATATCATGGTATCAGACTACAACGATATAGTGTTTCGGCGCATCGATTCAGAAGCGACGGAGGCTGACGTCGATCAGAATATGCTCCGACGGCCCCGTAAAGCCCTTCATCCGGGAGAGCAGCAGCGCAAAGGCCTTCGGTGCGAGGCTGTCGTCGGTCATCCCGACGCTTGTATGGTGAAAGGGCAGCCGCATATAGGAATGCGTGATATCAAAGCTGACGATCGGGAGATCGAGCGCCTTCCCTTCCTTCAGAAAGACATAGCAGAGATCAAACGCCATCAGATCGGAGAAGACGATCAGGGAATCGGGCGTTATGTTCCGTCCTTCGATCTGCGCCGCCAGCTTTTCCCCCTGTCCGCCGCGCGGGTCGGCGGAGATCACCCGATCCTCCGGAAAGCGAAGTCCCCGTTCTTCATATGCGCGGCAGATCCCAAGATACCGATCCTGCGAGCATTCAAGGCTTCCGTAAGCGCCGATATACAGCGTTTCATCGAATCCCCGCTCCAGAAGATGGGAAGCCGCCAGATAGCCTCCCTTGATATCATCGGAGCAGACGTAATCTGTGTCGATATCGCGGAAGAAGCGGGAAAACAGCACGAACGGAATACCGGTTTTCCTCAGATACTCAATATGATTTCCTTCCCCGCTCTGGACGGGACAAAGCATGATGCCGTCCACCCGTTTGCGGCAGGCCGCTTCGATGGCCTCCCGCTCGGCGGGAAAGCTCTCGTTGGTATTGAGGATCACCGCCGTGTAGCCGGCGCGCCTCGCCTCCTCCTCGACCAGTCTGATCTGCCGGGAGAGAAGCTGGTTTGCGATATCGGGAACGATCAGCGCCACGGTTTTCGTCTTTCCGGAACGCAGAGATCCCGCAACATCGTCCGAAATATACCCAAGACGCTGCGCGGTCTCCTTTACTTTCTTTTTCATTGACTCCGAAATGTCATCGTGTCCGTTCAGCACATGAGAGACGGTGCTGACCGTCACGTTCAGTTCGGCGGCAATATCCTTCAGCTTAACTCTTTTCAAGGCATTCTCTCCTTTTCCATATCTCAATTATACCGTGAAAGGGTCTGCCTTGTCAAGCGCGAAACCCCAAAATCAATCTGTAAATTTTGAAAGGATGGATCAAAATGAACAACATTCCACAGATCAAACCCGCCATCGTCGCGGTCAGCAGAGACTGCTTCCCCGTCTCGCTGTCTGAAAGAAGAAGAGCCGCCGTCGTCAAGGCCTGCGCAGTCCTCGGCGTGCCGATTCACGAGATCGGCAAAGTCGTAATCACCGAGCGGGACGGCGATCAGGCGCTGGAGGAGCTGAAGGCGGCGGGCTGCAATGCCCTGGTCGTCTATCTCGGCAACTTCGGGCCGGAAACCCCCGAAACGCTCCTTGCCAAGAAATTCAACGGCCCCGTCATGTTTGTCGCCGCAGCCGAGGAGACCGGGGAGGATCTGATCCGGGGGCGGGGAGACGCCTATTGCGGAATGCTCAACGCCAGCTATAACCTTGCGCTCCGCAATGTCAGAGCCTACATCCCCGCAAGCCCCGTCGGGACTGCGGAGCAGGTTGCCGAAAATATCCGCGGATTCCTTCCGATCGCCCGCGCCATCGTCGGGCTTTCCGATCTGAAGATTATTTCTTTCGGTCCCCGCCCGAAGGATTTTCTTGCCTGCAACGCACCGATCCGTCGCCTGTATGATCTCGGAGTCGAGATCGAGGAAAATTCCGAGCTGGATCTCTTCGAAGCATACCATGCCCATGCCGGCGATCCCAGGATTGCGGCGGTCGCCGCCGATATGGAGGCGGAGCTGGGCAGCGGGAACCGTCACCCCGGCATCCTTCCGCGTCTTGCCCAATATGAGCTGACGCTGATCGACTGGATCGAGGAGCATCGTGACGGACGGCGCTTCGTTGCGCTCGCCAACAAATGCTGGCCCGCCTTCCAGACCCAGTTCGGCTTCGTTCCCTGTTACGTCAACTCGCGCTTTGCCTCAAGAGGCATTCCGATCGCCTGCGAAGTCGATATCTGGGGAGCGCTCAGCGAATATCTCGCCTCCTGCATCACCGAGGAGGCCGTCACGCTTCTCGATATCAACAACACCGTACCGCAGGATCTTTACGAGGAGCAGATCATGGGACGGTATCCCTACAAGCCCGACGACGTCTTCATGGGCTTCCACTGCGGCAACACGCCCTCCTGCAAGCTCTGCGCCCCCCAGATGAAGTACCAGCTCATCATGCACAACTCCCTTGAGCCCGATTGCGAGCCCGATATCACCCGCGGCACGCTGGAGGGTCAGATCGTCCCCGGCCCGGTCACCTTCTTCCGTCTCCAAAGCACCGCCGACGCCCATCTCCGCGCCTATATCGCGCAGGGAGAGGTGCTGCCTGTGGAGCCTCGTTCCTTCGGTTCGATCGGAGTCTTCGCCATCCGTGAGATGGGCCGCTTCTATCGCTATGAGCTGCTGGAGCATCATTTCCCGCACCACGGCGCCGTCGCCTTCCGCCACTGCGGGAAGGAGCTTTTTGAGGTCTTCCGTTATCTCGGTGTCGGAGACGTCGGCTTCAACCGCGCAGAAGGCGACCGCTATCCCGCCGAGAATCCCTTCTGAGATCCTGCGCCTCCCTTCCGCCACGGCCTGACAAACCCGCCCCGAAGCGTCTGCTTCGGGGCGGGTTTTCTTTTTCGGTATCGAATGCGGCGATCCGGATCGGGCCGCCTCCGATCGGAGGCTGCTTTATTTGTCTTCCGCCGCCGCCTCTGCGATGATCTTGGCGGAGAGATTGCCGGGAACATCCTCATAGCGGACAAAATGATAGGTAAAGCTGCCCTTCCCCTGCGTCATTGCGCGGACCACGATCGGATAATCGCTCATTTCTGCCTGCGGGACCTCCGCCGTAACCGACTGGTATCCCTTCTTGCCCTCGACATGATCCATGCCGAGAACGCGGCCGCGGCGCTTATTGAGGTCTCCGATGATATCCCCGACCATTGCCTCCGGGACGGTGACCTTCAGTTCTCCGACCGGCTCAAGCAGGACGGGAGAGGCCTTGACCAGCTCCTTGTAGGCAAGATTCGCCGCCAGCTTGAACGCCATTTCGGAGGAATCGACGTCATGGTAGGAGCCGTCGTAGAGATCGGCTGCCAGCCCTACCATCGGATAGCCTGCCAGCACGCCCTTCTGCATCGCCTCGGTCAGTCCCTTTTCGACCGCCGGGAAATAGCCCTTCGGCACGGCGCCGCCCACCACCGATTCGGTAAAGGTCAGCCCCTCGCCGTCGCCGGGGGAGAAGGTGATGCGGACGTGACCGTACTGTCCGTGACCGCCCGACTGCTTTTTATGCTTGCCTTCCGCCTGGATGGTCTTGCGGATCGTCTCGCGGTACGCGATCTTCGGCTTATTGAGGTTGACCTCGACATTATATCTCGATTTCAGTCTCGAAACGATGACGTCAAGGTGGATATCTCCGAGACCGGAGATCAGCAGCTGCTTGGTCTCGGCATTATTCTCAAAGGAAATGGTCTTGTCTTCCTCGCGGAGGCGGCCGATGCCGTTTGCGATCTTATCCTCGTCACCCTTGCTCTTGGGGCTGATCGCCATCGTCATATAGGGCTCGGGATATTCGATGCGCTTATAGGGCTTGAGATCGAGATTGGTGAGGGTATCGTTGGTGGAGGTATCGGTCAGCTTCTGGATCATTCCGATATCGCCGCAGGCGAGAGAATCCACCTCCACGGTCTTCTTGCCGCGCACCTCGTAGATATGTCCGAATTTTTCGACCGTTCCGCTTGTCAGATTCTTCAGCGACATGGTATTGTCGAGATTGCCGGTCATGACCTTGAAGAAGGTCTGTCTGCCGAAGGAATCGGAGACCGTCTTGAAGACGAAGAGCGCCGGCTCCTTGCCCTCCTTATCGATCGCGACTTCCTCGCCGTCGACATTCTTCTCGACCTTCTTGGCGGTATGGCGGGGATACGACTCCGCAATGGTGTCGAGCAGCGCTTCCACGCCCCACATTTTGCCGGCGGAGCCGCAGATCACGGGGCAAATCGACCCGTGAATGATTCCGTTGTGGATCGCCTCCACCGCCTCCTCGCGGGTGATCTCCTCGCCTGCGAAGAATTTCTCCATCAACTCATCGCTGGTTTCGGCAATCGATTCCAGCAGCATATTGCGGTATTTGTCGGCAACCTCGGTGAACTCGGCGGGAATGCTTCCCTCCTCATGCGTTCCCTGCTTGTTGTAAACATAGGTTTTCAGATCCATCAGATTCAGGAAGCCCGTCACCGCGCCGTCCTCGATCATCGGGATCAGCAGCGGGCAGACCGATACGCCGAAGGCAGCCCGAAGCGCGTCGAACGCCTTGTAGAAGCGGCACTCGGGATCATCGAACTTGTTGATGAAGAAGGACTTGGGAATTCCGGCGGCCTTGGCGTACTCCCATGCCAGCTCCGCGCCGACCTCGACTCCCGCCTTGCCGTCGATGACGATGAGCGCGGCGTCGGCCACACGGACGCTCTGCATCACCTCACCGGAGAAGTCAAGGTATCCGGGGGTGTCGAGAATATTGATTTTGCAGTCCTTCCAGATAACGGGTGCGATCGATGACTGTATCGTTAAGCCGCGCTTGATCTCCTCGGGATCAAAATCGCAGACCGTATTGCCTTCCGAAGTCTTTCCGAGCCGATCCGACGCTTTCGTCAGATAGAGCATCGCCTCGGCCAGAGACGTTTTGCCCGAGCCACCGTGGCCGAGCAGACAGACATTGCGGATCTGGGCAGTGCTAAACTTGTTCATAATTCTTTCTCCTTAGGCTTTTATATTGTCACCCACAGAAAATCAGCAGGTATTGAGCAGAAGGTATTGTGTAATATCCATACATTTTCCAAAAGTAACATCCCAATAATTATACAACAAATCGCCCAATATTGCAATAGCGCGCCGCAAAAAAACAGCGCCGGAGGTGAGAAATATGACCGCAGAATTTGTCTATTTTCACCATATTTGAGTCATTTTCAACAAAGTCCGTCATTTTGATGTGGTCATCATGACGAACCGGAAAGAGGAACGGGTTTCCGATCACGGCATATACTGGGAAGGAAATACAGAGGAAAGGTGCTTTTGCTTTCAGCATAAACGGTACAGAATCATGCTTATACACAGAATAAGCCCGGGGGACACCCTGTCCTCCGTTGCCGCCGCCTACGGGATCACGGAATCGAGGCTTCGTCAGATCAACGGGCTTTCGGGGGAGGATGCGCCGGTTGTGGGACAGGAGCTTGTGATCCTGAAGCCGGAGCAGATCTATACGGTGCGGGAGGGAGACACCCTCTATTCCATCGCGGAGCAGACCGGCACAACGGTCAGAAGCCTGCTTGCGGAGAATCCCTCGCTCGGCGGCAATCCCCTCCTCTATCCGGGGCAGACTCTTGTGATATCGTCGGCTGCCGGGCGGGAGAGACCGGTGATCGTCAACGGCTACACCTACCCATTTATCGAGGAACAGGTGCTGCGCCGCGTCCTGCCCTATCTCACCTATCTCACCGTCTTCACCTACGGCTTTACCGAGTCGGGGGAGCTGATCCCCGCCGACGACGGCGAGCTGCTTGAAACCGCAAAACGCTACGGGGTCGGAGCGCTGCTGCTCATCTCGACGCTCGGAGAGGACGGGCGATTCAACAATACGCTTTCCGGCCGTCTCTTCCGTGACGAGGCGGCACAGCAGCGGCTGATCGACGGTCTGCTTGCCACCGTTGCGGAAAAGGGCTACCGGGGCGTCGAGGTGGACTTTGAATATGTGCCGGGGGAGGAGGCGGACGACTATGTCCTCTTTCTTCAGAGACTCGGAGGGGCGTTGAGGAGCGCCGGCTATCTGCTTTTTGCGGCGCTTGCGCCCAAGACCTCCGCTGATCAGCCGGGGCTGCTCTACGAGGGGCATGATTATCGAGGCATCGGGGAGACCGTTGATTATGCGATTCTGATGACCTATGAATGGGGCTATAAGTACGGGCCTCCCAACGCGGTCGCGCCGATCCCGAACGTAGAGGCCGTGGTGCGATATGCCGTCAGCGAGATTCCGCCGGAAAAGCTCCTGCTCGGCGTTCCGAATTACGGCTACGATTGGCCCCTTCCCTTTGAGGAGGGCGTCACGGAAGCGGAAAGCCTCCCGATCACGGAGGCGGTTCGGCAGGCGGGCGAGGTCGGCGCCGCAATCGGGTATGATGAGATAAAGCAGGCGCCGAACTATTCCTATACCTCAGACGGCGTTTTGCATACCGTCTGGTTTGAAAGCGCCTCAAGCATCGCCGCCAAGCTTTCTCTCGTGAGCGAATACGGGCTGGCGGGAATTTCGATCTGGAACATCATGCGGTATTTCCCGCAGCTCTACGCGGTGCTGAACGGCACCTTCGACATCGACGGACCCCGGCGCTGACCGCGAATCCTCCTTTCAAGGCAGAAGCAGAGGCAGCCGCCTCAAGGCGGCTGCCTCTGATTGATTCCGCGGACAGGCTAACGGGTTCAGACGACAATTTCAGCCGTGCTGCCGCCGTCCGGCCGTTTCGTAACGACGATCTGCCGCTCAATCCGTTCCTTCAGCTCCCCGACATGGGAAATGATTCCGACAAGGCGGTTTCCCTCCGCCAGCCCCGACAGCGCCTTCAGCGCCTGCCGCAGCGTTTCCTCGTCGAGCGACCCAAAGCCCTCGTCGACGAACATCGTATCAAGCCTGACCCCGCCCGCCGACGAACGGATCTCATCGGAAAGGCCGAGCGCAAGGGAAAGGGATGCCATGAAGGTCTCGCCGCCCGAGAGCGTTCTGACGCTTCTGTCGCTTCCGCTGTAGTGATCGGTCACGTCAAGATCAAGCCCGCTTTGACTGCGGTTGTTCTGCGCCTCCCGGCGCCGCTTCAGCTCGTACCGACCGTCAGTCATCACCATCAGCCGAACGTTTGCGCGTTCGATGATCCGATCAAAATATGCCGTCTGCACATAGGTCTCAAGCTCGATCTTGGTCTTTTGGGGAAGCGTTCCGTTTGCGGTTCTGGAGAGGGCGGAGACCATACTCAGCCGTTTCTCGACGCCGTTGAGCTCCTCCAGCCGAGCTTCGATCCCATTCTTCGTGTCCCGGTTGTTATTCAGCCTCGCATATGCATCCCTCATCCGCCCCTCAAGATGCCTCTTTTTCTCCCTTTTCTCTTTGAGCTTGTTCTTTTCGGACTCCGTGTCAAGCTCGATCGCGTCGGCAAGCTGGTTCTTTGCCTCCTCAATGGCTGAATTCAGCCCTGCCTTTTGCTTTATTTTATTGTTGACCTCCGACTCGGCGGCCGAAAGCGCCTTCTGCAGTTGCAGGTACTGCGTATTCAGTTCTTGCACACGACTGTTGGCCTCCTCTTCCGTCGGGTAAGCCAGCCCTTGTTTCATCGTTCCGATCGTTTTCCCGATCCCCTCGGCACTTGCTTTGTCGGCGGCAAGCGATTTTTCGGATTCCACGATCCGTTCGGCAATCTCACTTTCCTGTTTCTCTTTATCCGGAAGAAGGAGATCGATTTTGTTTCTCTTTTCGATCCGTCCGGAAGCCTCCCCGATCCGCTTCCGCAGCCGCTCAAGCTCCCGGCAAAGCGCCGAATCGGCGTCCTTCAGAAGCGACTCGGCATTTTCCGTCGTCGGAGAGCCAAGAAGCTGGCCGAGCGCCTCGCGCAGCTTTGTTTCCTTTTCATCCAAGATTCCGCGCAGGCTTGCGGATAAATTCGAGGCTTCCGCCCTCTCCTGTTCGGCTTGCTTTCTTTGCTCATCCGCGTCCTTGACATCCTTTCCGTCGGGCAGCTCGTCGGAAGTCGGCGCGGGGGCAGGATGGTGCAGAGAGCCGCAGACGGGACAAGGCTTATCCTCCCGCAGCTCCCGCGCCAGAATACCGGCCTGTCCGTCGAAATACCGACGGCTGACCTCCCGGTAGCGCCGGTCGCTCTCCTCCACCTCCTTTCGGGCGGTCCTATAGCGCGACTGCGCTTGATTCAGATTCATTTCGGCGGTGCGGAGATCGTTCAGATCCTTTTTCAACTGCTCGAAGTCCTGATACCGTCCGTTCTTCTCCCTCTCCTCGGCCTGAAGCTCCGACCGCTCCCGGTCGGCGTCGGCAAGCGACTCCCTCTCCCGCTTCAGCTCCCCGATCTCATTCCGGAGCCTTTCAAGAGACTCCTTGTCCTTCTCCAAGCTCCGGGCAGTCTTTTCGATGCACGAGTTCAGATGATTCTGTTTTTCAATTGCCTCCGTCAGCTCCCGATATCGAGGCAGCTGTTGACGGATCTGTTCCGCATCCCGGATAAGACGCTCCCCATCCCGGCTCCGGATCCTGACCTCCGCAAGCGCCTTCTCCGCTTCGGCCAGCTGCTCCTCCGTCTTCTGCAGGTCGGCTGTATTCTTCTCCATCGAGCGGCGCTGTCTGTCCCAGCTCTCCGCCTTGGTCAACAGGTTTTCACTTTCCGAGATCGACGTATCAAGCTCTGATATGCTCTTTTTCAGTCCTTTCTCCTCCGAAGCATCCAGCACGATCAGCTCCTCCAGGAGCGTCAGCGTCTGCTCGAACGTCAGTTCTCTGCGCTTTGCCTTATCCGCTTCTTCCGAAAGCGGTCCCTCCACACATTTGATCCCGGAAATGTATTGTTCGATCCCCCTGCCCAGGGTATTGCATTTCTCCTCGAGCTTCCGCACCTCCTCCTTCAGGCGAAGCTGAAGCTTCCCGTACCGAGAGGTCCCGAAAATTCTGCCGAAGATCGCCTTTCTTTCCTCGGTCGGCGCAAAGAGGAGCTTTCTGAATTCCCCCTGCGCCAGCATGGCGATCTGGGAAAACTGCCTGCCGTCGATCCCGAGAATCTCCCGCACCGCCGCTTCCGCCTCGGCGCTTTTGGTCACCACTCTGCCATCGGGGAAGATCAGCTCCACAGCCGCCTTTTCGGACGTCAGCCCGCCGCCCCGTCTCTTGGAGCGGGAGTATTCGGGATTGCGTCTGATGACGTATTCCTTCCCCGCGTTCCGAAAGGTCAGCTCCACCTCGGTCGGAATGTCGGGATCGGCACTGCGGGAGCGGAGCATCGAGGGCTCTCTGATCTCCCCGCTCGGCCTGCCGAAGAGCGCAAAGGTAATGGCATCGAAGATCGTGGTCTTCCCCGCTCCGGTATCTCCCGTGACCAGATAAAGCCCCCGCTCCCCGAGCGCCTCCATATCCAGCGTAACGCGGCCGCTGTACGGGCCGAAGGCCGACATGACCAGCTTGATCGGTCTCATTCTTCATCCTCCCATACTTCTTCGATCAGCCCCGAAAGAAAGGCGATCTGCTCCTCCGTCATCGGATGGTTGTTCTGCAGCTCGTACAGCTCGGAAAACAGCGAAACCGGGGAGCGGCGTTCCGTATTTTCCGCGCCCGTGGGCTCCGCCATGGATCCGGTGCGCCTGTTATCGTAATCGAGCTTCATCAGATTCCGGTAGATCGGCCGCAGCTTTCCCACCGCGTCGGGAATATCCTCCTCGTCGGTCAGCGTAATATGGAGATAGGCATCCCGATATGCCGTGTTCTCATAAAAGCTCCTGTTCGACAGCTCCTGATACCGTCCCTTAAGCTCCGTCATCTCCCGCAGCGGTGTGAGCGGAAGGGTACGGACGGTCAGCGTCCCCTTTGCGCCAAGCTCCGCCACCGTCACCGATTTGACGTCCCTCGCCTCCGAAAAGGAATATTTCAGCGGCGTGCCGCAGTATCGGATCCGCTCCCCTCCGCAGTTCTGCGGTCGATGGAGATGGCCGAGGGCGAGATAGTCAAAGCCGTCGAAAACCGAAGCGTCGACCTGATCGGTGCCGCCGACCGAAATCTCCTCCGATTCGGTGCGGTCCCCGCCGGTCACAAACTGATGCGTCACCAGAACATTCCGCACCCCGCTCTCCGGCTCCATTCGTCGGATCGCGGCACGCACCGCGTCGGTATAGGTGACAATCTCCTCTTCAAACAGTCCCCTCACCTGCGCCGGCTTGATAAAGGGAAGAAGATAGACCCGCAGCACACCGTATTCGTCGGTCATCTCCCGGGGCGTAACGCTGCCGGTATAAGCGCCCGCGATATGGACGCCGCTCCCCTCGATCAGCCGCGCGCCAAACGTCATCCGCTCGGGGGAGTCGTGATTCCCGCTGATGACGAAGACCTCAAGCTCCCGCTTCGACAGGCTTGTGAGAAAGTCGTCAAGGAGCGTGACCGCTTCCGCGGCGGGGACAGACTTGTCGTACACGTCTCCCGCAATCAGCACCCCGTCCGGCTGTTCGGCATCGACGATTTCGAGAATTCTTCCGAGAATATACCGCTGATCCTCCAGCATCGGGTATTCGTTCACCCGCTTGCCGAGGTGCAGATCGGACAGATGCAGGAATTTCATTCCGCCGCCCTCCCGCTTATCGTCCCGACGGCAGGAAGGGGATGATGGAGGAGGCGACGCTGTTGATGGGCATCGTCTGAAGCCTTACCTTCCCGGGTCCGACGATCACGGTATTGAAGATCCCTTCCCCGCCGAAGAGCATATTCTTGACGCCGGGCACGGTCTGAACCTCCACCGAACAGGTCGGATCCATTGTCGCCAGATAGCCGGTATCGACGATGATCCTCTCCCCCGGAGCAAGCGTATATTCGACGGAATATCCGTCGATCTCCAGGAATGCGGTCCCGAAGCCCGACAGCATCTGCATGATAAAGCCCTCTCCTCCGAACAGACCCGCGCCGATCTTCTTCTGGAAGAAGATCGAAAGCTCCACCCCGGTCGTCGCCGCGAGGAAGGAGCGCTTCTGGACGACAAGGGGCTTATCGGGGGTGATCTCCACCGGGACGATCACACCGGGGAAGCTTGAGGCGAACGCGATCATGCCGGGTGCGCCGATCGCCGTATAGCGGTTCTGGAACAGCCCTTCGCCCGAAAACATCCGTCCGAACACCTTGCCGATGCCGCCGTTGCTGGTGGTTTCCATCTTCATATTCGGGGACATCCAGCTCATGCTTCCCCGCTCGGTGATCATCTGCTCCCCCGCCGCAAGCTCGCAGATCACAACGGGAAGAGGCGTGCCTTCAATTCTGTAATGCATCGTGTCAATCTCCTTATTTAATGATATTATATTGTAGCATTTTTCCTCATGCCTGTCAATACGGATCCCGTGCCGCGCCTGCCTCCTCCGCCTGACGGCTGCGCGCTTTGTCCGCTTCCCTTCCCGCCCGTGCCCGCGTCGGGCAAAACGACGGATTTGCGCGCCACCTTGATTTTCCCGATTCAATCGATTGACAAATCACAGAAAAGATGATATAATGACTTGTAATTCTTTTTAACCAACGTTTTTTCAGCAAGGAGTAAGTTCAGAATGCTTTATATCGTCGACACCGCAAATATTGAAAAGATCCGTCACGCCATCGAATATTTCCCGATCGCGGGAGTGACCACCAACCCGACCATCATCTCGAAGGAGCATACCGATTTCATCAAGCTGATCAAAGAGATCGAGTCGATCATCGGAAACAACAGGATGTTCCACATCCAGCTCACCGGCAGCACCTCCGACACCATGTTCCGTGAAGCGCAGGCGCTGCGCGACATCATCGGAGACAACCTCTATGTCAAAATCCCCGTCTCGGAGGAGGGGCTGAAGGCCACGATGGCGCTCCACCGCGAAGGCTTCCATATCACCGAGACCGCGATCTTCACGCAGCAGCAGGCTCTGATGGCGGCGATGGCGGGCGCCGATTTCGTCGCTCCCTATGTCAACCGCCTCGACAACATCATCAGCGACGGCGTCAACGTCGTCGGCGAGATCGTCGAGCTGTTCCGTCAGTACAGTCTTCCGACCAAGGTGCTGGCCGCCAGCTTCAAGACGGCGGAGCAGGTTCACAAGATCAGCATGGTGGGCGGTCATGCCGTGACCGTCAACCCCGATATCCTCGAAAACCTCATCTATCATCCTCTCACCATGTACGCCATTGACGACTTCACCGCCGACTGGGAGGGCGTTTACGGCAAAAAAACGATACTTGATATGATAAAGGAACAGTAATCCATGATACAACGGAAAGTCGGCGCGATTCGTCGCGTCCTCTGTATGATGCTTGCCTCTTTCACGATCTTTGCCGTTATTTCCGCCGCGGAATCCGGCAGGGCGGAGGCCAAGACCACCATCGGAGAGCTGAACGCCAAAATCAACGCGCTGAAGGACGAGCTTGACAATGCCTCCGAGCAGCGGGAATCGGCAGAGGACGCCTATGAGAGCGTCAAGGATCAGTACGAAAACATCAAGAAGCGGAAAACCGCCATTGACGAGGAGATCGACGCCATCCGGAACGAGTCGGAGATCCTCCGCAGCATCGTCACAAGCTATGCCGAGCAGAAGGCAATCCTCAATCGCGAGATCGAGGTGACGCAGAAGAAGCTGGAGGAGCGGCTCGATATTCTGCGGGACAAGCTCCGCGTCAATTTTGAAGACGGCAACTCCAACATCTTCGTTCTCCTCTTCAGCAGCGACGGTCTCTATGATTTCCTCACTGCCGCCGACCGTCTCTCTGCGCTGATTGAGCATGACCGCGAGATGATCCGGGAGTGCGAGGAGATCTGCCGGCAGCTTGAGGAACAGAAATCCACGCTTGCCGCAGTTACGCTGGAGGCGGAGCAGCGCTCCGCTGAGCTGAAGGATTCCCTGACGCAGCTTCAGAACAAGCAGGACGAGGTTCTGGCGATGATGAAGGAGATCGAGGCGGATTCCGAAGCCGCAAAGAAGGCCTATCTTGAGGCCAAGGCGGAGGAGGACGCTTTCCGCAGAGAGCTGGAGAAGCGCCTTGAGGAGCGCGATAAGCTGAACAACAATTCCTATGCGGGGGGCGATTTCATCTGGCCTCTCCCCGCCAAATACAAAAAGATTTTCTCCTACTTCGGCAACCGCATTCATCCCGTTCTCGGCACGCCGCAGTTCCATCAGGGCATCGACATCCCCGCGCCCAACGGCACGGACATCTACTCCGTCAACAAGGGTACGGTCATTGAGACGGGAAACGACTACGGAAACGGCAAGTATGTCATCGTCGATCACGGCGGCGGCATCACCACCATGTACGCGCACCTCAGCAGGATCAACGTCAAAAAGGGTGATATCCTGGAGCAGGGAGAGGTCCTGGGCCTCGTCGGGATGACCGGCTACGCGACCGGATACCATCTCCACCTCTCGGTCTACCGCAACGGAAAAGCGGTCGATCCCGAATCCTTTTATTGAGCTTCCCCGAAACGGTGTTTCCCTTCACTCGGAAAACACCGTTTCGATTGTTGTGAAGGGAACGGCATATTCCGGGACAAACCCGCATAGTGTGAATTATATGCCTCTTCCCCTGGCGGAAAGGTCCCACCGATCCGATTCTGCGGTTATGATCTCGAAAGGTTAATTATGGATATCTGGGAGCTGTTTACCGTTGCCCTTTGTCTTGCCACAGACGCTTTTACGGTCGCAATCTGCAAGGGGCTGTCCTTAAAGAAGATCCGGCTGCGTCACTGCCTGATCGTCGGGCTGTATTTCGGTCTGTTTCAGGCGCTTATGCCGCTGATCGGCTATCTGCTTGCCGACACCGTTGCCGCCGGGGTTACGGAATACTCCTTCCCCGTCGCCTTCCTCCTTCTGCTTCTCATCGGGCTGAACATGATCCGCGAGGCGTTTTCCAAAAAGGAAGAGGGGGAGATGAACGATTCCCTCTCCTTTACGGTGATGCTGCCCCTTGCGCTCGCCACCAGCATCGACGCGCTGGCAGTCGGCGTTTCCTTTGCGCTGGTCAGGGTCGACATCCTGCCGGCGGTCGCCATCATCGGTCTTGTCACCCTGCTGCTGTCGGCGGTCGGCGTCAGGCTCGGCAGCCTGGTCGGACAACGGTTCCGGAAGGTCGCGACGGTCTGCGGCGGCGCGGTGCTGATCCTCCTCGGCGTGAAGGTTCTGCTGGAGGGTCTCGGCGTAATCTGAACATTGCTCAAACTCATTAAGCGAGCCTTTCTCGTTGCCGATACCTCCCGGCGTGATCTGAGGTTCCCCGAGCCCATCTGTCTTCCCCGCCCTGTGCGGGGTTTTGTTTTTCCGGTCCCCACTCGGTCTCCCGTCCCGCGAGGCCAGTCCGAGGACATGATTGACCCCGCCACACTACGCAACCACCCGGTCGCCTGTTCCGCTCGGCAATCCCTTCCACGCGAAATCACCTCCTCATAGCGAATCGGCGCCGAGCGGATGCCATGCCTACATCCCCCGATTGCTCCCCGCCCGCACCAGCGGGGGCTGCCGCAGGCGGATCCGGATTTTGTAAACAAACTCCGAACAAATTGCAATTTCCCCTTATTATAAATTCATTTTTGACAAGATTCGCTTGGCAGACCTCGTTTCAAATGAATTTTTGAAATATAAAAGTTTCATAACAGTAAATTAACAATTCCTTAACCAAAAAAATCGGCAAAAGTATATACTATTGTTGGGACAGATTGGGAGAAGCCGGGTTTGGGGCAGGCTTCCGACGATCGGTTCAAATGTGTTTATGAGTAAGGGAGATTATTTATGACCAAAAATGTTCATGTCCTGAATTGGATAAACGAAATGGCGGAGCTGACACAGCCGGATAAGATCGTCTGGATCGACGGAAGCGACGAGCAGACCGAAGCGCTCCGCAAGGAAGCGGTCTCGACGGGAGAGCTGATCCGTCTCAACCCCGAGCAGTATCCCAACTGCTATCTGCACAGAACGGCCGTCAACGACGTGGCAAGAGTGGAGAACAGAACCTTTATCTGCACCACGAAGCAGGAGGATGCGGGAAACATCAACAACTGGATGGCGCCCTCCGAGTGCTATGCCAAGCTCGGAAAGCTGTTCAAGGGATCCATGAAGGGCAGAACCATGTATGTCATTCCCTATTCCATGGGCGTTCCCGGCTCGGAGTTTGCCAAGATCGGCATCGAGCTGACCGACTCGATCTACGTCGTGCTGAATATGCTGATCATGACAAGAGCCGGCAAGCAGATTCTCGACATCCTCGGTGACAGCGCCGATTTCATCAAGGGACTTCATGCCCGCGCCGATATCGACGAGGAGAATCGCTACATTTGCCACTTCCCGGAGGACAACACGATCTGGTCCGTCAATTCCGGCTACGGCGGAAATGTTCTGCTCGGCAAGAAGTGCTTCGCGCTCAGAATTGCCTCCTACCTCGGCAGAAAAGAGGGCTGGATGGCCGAGCATATGCTGATCCTCGGCATCGAGTATCCTGACGGAGACATCAAATACATCAGTGCCGCCTTCCCCTCTGCCTGCGGCAAAACCAATCTCGCCATGCTGATCCCGCCGGAGGTCTTCCGCAAGAAGGGCTATAAGGTTTGGTGCGTCGGTGACGATATTGCCTGGCTCCGCATCGGCAAGGACGGCAGACTCTGGGCTGTCAATCCCGAAAACGGCTTCTTCGGCGTCGCGCCCGGCACAAATGAGCATTCCAATCCCAACGCACTTGCCACCACCAAGAAGGACACCATTTTCACCAACGTCGCCCTCAACACCGATGACAACACCGTCTGGTGGGAAGGCCTTGACAACAATCCTCCCAAGAACTGCATCGACTGGAAGGGCAACAAGTGGGATTATGCCAACTACGACAAGAAGGACAAGTCCACCTGCGCTGCGCATCCCAACTCCCGCTTCACCGCTCCCGCCGTCAACTGCCCCTGCATCTCGCCCGAGTTCAATAATGCGGCCGGCGTGCCGATCTCCGCGATTGTCTTCGGCGGACGCCGCGCCAGGACCGCTCCGCTGGTCTATGAATCCTTCAATTGGCAGCACGGCACCTTCGTCGGCTCAATTATGGCCTCCGAGACCACGGCTGCTGCCGCCGGTGCCGTCGGCGTTGTCCGCCGCGATCCGATGGCGATGCGTCCCTTTGTCGGCTACAACATGGGCGACTACTTTGCACACTGGCTTGAAATGGGCAAAAAGATCCCTCATGCGCCGAAGATCTTCCACGTCAACTGGTTCAGAACCGATGACGAAGGCCACTTCATCTGGCCGGGCTTCGGTGACAATATGAGAGTGCTTCTCTGGATTCTTGACCGTGTCGCGGGCAAGGTCGATGCCAGGGAGACCGCGATCGGCTACGTTCCCAATGTCGACGACATCAACATCGAGGGACTTTCCGTCACGAAGGAAACCATCACCGAGCTGCTCGACGTCGATACCGCCTCCTGGAAGCAGGATATCGAGAATATCAAGGAATTCTATAAGCTGGTTGGGGATCGTGTTCCCGCCGAGCTTTACGATGAGCTGAAGGGTCTTGAAGCCCGCCTCGGCTGATCCGTTCCGATACAGGAAAAGAGCGCGTCCATATGGGACGCGCTCTTTTGGCACCGTGTCTGTCTCCTTTTGCAGGGCGCACCGCCTTTCCCCGTCTCCGGACCCGACCCCCCGTATTCCCACACGGCAAATTCCCTGCTATTTTTTCTGCCCCCGGCGGCACATCCGACCAAGCACCCGCGGAGACCGCCGACGTTTGCGCTCCCATGCCCCGCTTTTCTCGGTTTCTTTGATCGGGTGATTGACAAAGCATCGAAAACGCGATATAATAAGTTTATATGGGTATGTCGGGCAGAGCCCTCTCAAACGGCAAGACCCGCCGATGATCGGCAGGCGCGCAGCGACGATTTGGCTCCTCGAGCCGTTCCGACTGCCCCTTCTTTCAGAAATCAACCATGCTTTTCCGCCGCCCTCTGCGGCACTCCGATAATATTTTACCGCGCCGTCCGCGCTTTCATGAATATGAGGTGATACCGTTGAAAGTCTATGAAATTCCCAAAACCAATTCCCCGATGGTCACGCGATATGCCTTTATGAGCCTGATGGCCGACGGCGCCTGCGCCGCAATGCTCCACGGCAGCATTTCCCTCCATTGCACCACCGACAAGCTCATGATGCTGATCCTCTTCTACAACATCCTGGCGATCGGCACGAGCCTTCTCTTCTCGGTTCTTGCCGATCGTGTCGGCAACAAGCATACCGGCGTCCGCGCCGCCGTCATGATCCTCTTCATGGGATTCGTCTTTCCGACGCGGATCAGCATTACCGCCAAGGTCGTATTGATGGCGATCGGAAACGCCGCCTTTCATTCCTTTGCCGCCTCCTCGCTGCTCAGCCGCTCCCGCTTTCTGTCCTACGGGATCGGATGCTTTACGACAGGCGGCGTGATCGGCGTCGCGCTGGCGCGATACGCCCCCTTTTTCGGCTATCTTGCCGCCGCTTTTCTGCTGATGGCCGCCGCGCCCTGCGACAAGGGAGAGGGGCTGCCTGAGGCCTGCGATCTGCCGATACGGGACCGCGTCGTTCTGAAATCTCGCCTTGCTCCTCTGCTGATTCTTCTGCTTCTTCTCTGCTGCGCACTCGGCAGCTATATGGGACACTCGCTGTCCTTCGAGTGGGCAGTCGGCCGGAAATCGATCCTGCTCATCGCCGCGGCGGCTGCCGCCGGACGAGCGCTCGGCGGCTTCCTCTTCGACCGGTTCTCCCTCTATTCCGTCGCGGCCTCTTTGGGCGGAGGCGCTGCCCTTCTGATGTTCTCCTCCGATTCCAAAGTCCTCTCCCTCGGCGGAATCCTGCTTCTCAACATGATGATCCCGGTTCTCCTCTCGCTCCTCTTTCGCTTTATGCCGCGGCATCCCGGTATGTGCTATTCTCTTTCGGCGCTTGCCGGCTATCTCGGTCTTCATGCCCTCAGGCTCTTTCCTTCCTTCGCGTCGCGCTCAACCGCTGTGATTTCGCTGGTCTGCGGTCTGCTGCTCCTTTCGACGTCGGCGGCGGAGCTTCTTTGTCATCTTTCGTCTTTCCGTTCTTCCGCTCACACGCCTTCCCCCTCTCACTCTCCTTCTTCCGAGGTGCTCCATGATTAAACGAATTGTCTGCCTTGCCTGTCTTCTAATGCTCCTCGCACTCACGGCGCTTTCCGCCGCGGCAGAGCTGATCCCGGAGAAGAATCCCATCGGGGAAACCGTCCGCATCGAGCCGGATGAAAATCTGATCCGTGACAATATCGTCCAGGGCAATCCCGATGAGAGCTTTGCGGTTCAGACCGACAGAGTCATCAGCATGGACCGCTCCGCTTATATCAAGACCTGCCTCCTTCCCCTTCTTCTGCTTGCGGGCACAGGGCTTGCGGTCTTCGCCGTCTCCGAGCTGGGACGAAAATTCAGACAAAGCTCCAATCCCTCCTCCAAAGCGGGAAAACCCGGATCGGAGCGCTGATTGCCCCATCATCCTGATGCCCGTTTCCGGACAAAAAGACCTTTTTGCAGCTTGTGCAAAAAGGTCTTTTTTGATCCCTCCGATCCGGGAACGGTCGGAGCAATTCTTCGGAAAAGGAGACAGGGGAAGGTCGTCATCAATCGTCCGATTGTTCCTCCCGCGCCTTGCCGACAACGGCGGGGCGCTTATCTCCCTCCCCCGATTTGGAAATAAAGAGCTTATAAATTTCACAACAGAACGTCACGAGAATCGGGACGGCAATAACGCCGATCAATGCATACGACGGGAGTGTCTGCACCGAGAACCAGCCTCCCACCGTCCGATTGCCGAAGGCAAGCAGAAGGAATGCAGCGGTAACCGCCATCATCCCGAGATATGCGCCGTTGAGCTTGACGTTGCGGTCAAAGATGCTCTGCTCCCGCTTGCACTCATTCAGCATGGCGATCTGGGTCAGAATAAAGCTGAGGAAGCAGCAGACCGGGATATGCAGCTCCGAGATGATCTGCTCCTGTCTCATCAGATAGACGGAGAGCAGCGTAGCCGCCGCCCAGAACAGCCCGATCAGGACGCTTTCCGCGTTCCGCAGAAGCGGCATCCGCAGCTTTTCGGTCACCCCGGAAGGCATTTTCAGAATCGCCGGGCCGGTTCTCTCAAAGGCGATGATAATCAGCGCCGCGAAATCCATCACCAGCCCGCAGAACAGGATCTGCGGCGGAGTAAAGGCTGTCACGCCCATAAAGACCGAAACGAACACGATGAACAGTCTGGCGATCTGCGAGGAAATCATGTACTTCAGCATACGGTGAAGATTATAGTAGACGGCTTTGGAGGCGATGACGGAATCCACCATCGCATTGAAGCCCCCTTTGCCCTGCCTGTCCGCCTCCGATACAATCACGTCGGAGACAAACTTCAGCGCCTCGCAGCTGCTTCCGCTGCTTTTCTGGGCGGATTTGGCATAGACGGGGATATTCCGCCCCGCAAGATCGATCCCGGCATTCCCTGCCCTGTCGGACAGCGTGATGCTCTCCGCGAACCCGACATCCGCTTCCTTCATCAAAATGATCTCCTCCAGCTCCGAGCAGAGATAGCCGACCCGTTCCCCTTTTTCCTGCAGAAAACGGACAAGCAGGCGCTTTTGCGCGAGATTGATTCCCTGATACACGGTATAAAGATCAAGATTGGCGCGGAAGAGTCCCTCCTTCATCCCGGAAAGCGTCTGTCCTGTCACCATCTGCCCGGCAGAGGAGGCAATGCCAAGCGTTTCTGCCAGAATCGCATTGCTTTCGCTGATCTCGGGGCAGATCAGGATCACCTTGATGCCGGCGTTGCGGCAGCGAAGCACCGTTTTGGCCGCATCGGGAAGCGTCGGCTCTCGGATCGCAAGAAAGCCCTCAAAGGTCAGGTCGGTCTGGCAGGCGGCAAGGCGGCGCAGGTTGTTATAGATGGTATCCTTGGAGGCGACGGCGATGACATGAAAGGATTCCCTTGAGAGCTTCTCGGCGGCAATCAGCAGTTCGCTCTGCCTCTCCGGGGTCATCGCATACACTCTGCTGTCCTCGGTATAATAACGGCAAAGCGGCAGGATATCGCGGTATTCCCCCCGCATGGAAACAAAATAGCGGTTCTCATATTGAATCAGCGTCGTTTCGTAACGGGAGGAGGAGCCTTTTTCCAGATGCTGAAGCATCGGGTATCGCTTCTCCAGTTCGATGGTATACTCCCCGCACTGCTCCGCCGCCGCGATAATCGCTTCCTCTTCGGCGCTGTAGATGTTCTCCCCTCGCTGATTGTTGCGAATCAGCTTGCCCGCACCGTAAAGGCCGGTCGAGAGCAGCGCATACCGGAGAACGCGGGAAGCATTGCGCTTGTAGCCTCGCTCGTTCGGCGCATAGACTTCTCCGTTGGCAAAGACCTTCCCGACCCGCATATCCCGGATGCTGAAGGCGGCGCGGCGCGGCACGATCAGGCAGGTCAGGTTTTTGATCTGCTCGAGCTTGTCGGTATTCTTGATCAACGCGCCGGTGTTGACGTCCTTTTTCTTATTGACCGCCGCAAATACCCCACAGGCCAGCACGATATAGGCAAAGGCGGTATAGAATTCGCTCATCGAGGATACGGCAAGCGACAATCCCGTCATAAAGCTGCCGAAGATTCCGATGGAATCGGCGCGGGTGAAGATGATATCCGCCACCGTCAGCGCCATGATCGTCAGGGTCATGACCAGCGTCCAGCGCTTGCAGAAACCACCGATGCGATTCAGCACCTCCAGCCGCTCATGTGAGAGGACCGGCGTGTTTTTCTTCATCGCACAGACGAGAGTGTCCTCCCCCGTCTCGCAGCAGATCGCCTTCCCCGTTCCCTTGGTCACGATGGTGGAGGCAAAGACCATATTCTTCTGCTGGGCGGGAGGAATCTCGTGATATTCGACGAATTTCGCGTCCTTCCGCACGGCATGAGTCACCGAGGTGATGTTGACCTCCAGCACCTCCAGCCCATCGCACTCCACGAGCCGCGCGTCGCAGGGGACGATATCCCCCGTCGAGATATAAATCACATCGCCCCGCACAAGCTGCTTCTGCTTGACCATAAACATCCTGCCGCTCCGCAGCACCTTGGCGTTGGGAAGCGCATAGGAGCCGAGTCCCTCCAGAATCTTCTGGGACTTGATATAGGCAAACAGCACGATTACATAGTAGGTCAGCAGAATCAAGAGCATCACGAAGAGATTTTCGGTCTCCTCGAAGACCGCCGCAATCAGCAGCGTCACCAGCATCAGCAGCGAGGTATAATCGGTGAGCAGATGCTTCAGATAAGTGAAGAAACTCTTCTTCGGAACGGGATAAACGTCGTTTTCGCCGTCAAGACGGCGGCGCTTCAGAACCTCCTCCCGGTTCAGTCCGCAGGAGGAATCAGTCTTGAGCCAGATTTCTGTCTGTCTTACACTTTTATCATACCATTTTTCCGCCATTTTCGACCTGTTCCTTTCGCCGCTGAACGCGGGGCGCTTGGTTTCAAAGGGTACTGACGATCAGAGCATCCTCCGCAGCGTCAAGGGAAATCGCCGTCAGACCGTCGGCATAGCCTCCGATCAGCCTGTCCGCAATCACATCCTCCACCTCACGCTGGATGTAGCGTCTCATATTGCGTGCGCCGTATTTTTCATCATAGGAATTCTTTGCGATCAGAGCCGCCGCCGCATCGGAAAAGATAAAGCGGATATTCTTCTCGGCAAGAGAAACGGCAAGCTCGGACAGCATAATCTTCGCGATCCTGCCGAAATCCTCTTCGGTCAGACGGTGGAACACGATCACCTCGTCAACGCGGTTGAGAAATTCCGGACGCAAAAACTCCGAGAGCGCCTTTTCGGTGCGCTGCGCATCCGCCTCGTTCCGGGACGCGCCGAAGCCGGCGGCGGAGGAGGAATGCCCGGAGCCCGCGTTTGTCGTCATCACGATGACGGTGTTCTCAAAATTGACGGTGCGTCCCTGCGCGTCGGTGATCCTGCCGTCATCAAGAATCTGAAGCAGGATATTCATCACATCGGGATGCGCCTTTTCGATCTCGTCAAAGAGAATGACGCTGTAGGGCTTGCGTCGGATTTTTTCGGTGAGCTGACCGGCCTCGTCGTAGCCGACATAGCCGGGAGGCGCACCGATAATCCGGGAGACCGAGAACTTCTCCATGAATTCCGACATATCAAGGCGGATCAGCGTTTCGGGAGAATCAAACAGCTCGGCGGCAAGGGTCTTGACCAGCTCGGTTTTTCCGACGCCGGTCGGGCCGGCAAAGATAAAGGAGACCGGTTTGCGCTTGAAGGAAACCCCGGCGCGGCTGCGCTTGATCGCCTTGACCACCGCGTCAACGGCATGATCCTGTCCGATCAGATGCTGCTTGATCGAGGAGGAGAGCCGGTTGAGTTTGGCATAGTCGTTCTCCATGATATTCCCGGCGGGAACGCCTGTCCAGATTTCGATGACCTTGGCAAGAGCCGCAGAGGACAGGGTCACTGTCTTCATCTCATCCTCAAGCGCCGACAGTTTTTCTTTGGCGTTCAGTTCCCGCACCTTGATCTCCGCCAGCTCGCGGTATTTTTCCTCTTCCTTTTCCGGCTCGCTCTCCTCCCGCGCCTCGATCTCGGCGCGTTTTGCGCTGACCTCGTTCATCTCCTTTTCGGTGCGGCGGAAACGATCGATCACATCGGAATTGAGGGCGACATAGGAGAGAGACTCGTCGAGCAGATCGATCGCCTTATCGGGCAGATATCGGTCGGTGATATACCGTTCCGAAAGAATCACCGCCTTTTCCAGCACCTCATCGGGAATAATGATTTTATGATAGCTTTCGTAGTAGGATTTGATCCCCCGCAGAATCTCAACGCAGTCCTTCAGGGAAGGCTCTTCGATGATAACGGGCTGGAAGCGCCGTTCCAGCGCCGCGTCCTTTTCAATATATTTGCGGTATTCTACCAGCGTCGTGGCGCCGATCACCTGAATTTCCCCTCTTGAAAGGGCGGGCTTCAGGATATTCGCGGCGTTCATGCTCCCTTCGGCGTCGCCGGCGGAGGCGATGGTATGGACCTCGTCGATGACGAGGATGATATTGCCGAGCGCCTTGACCTCGTCAATCAGCCCCTTCATCCTGGTCTCGAACTGTCCTCTGAATTGCGTGCCGGCAACGATGGAGGTCATATCGACCAGATGCACCTCCTTGTCGGCAAGGCGGAAGGGGACGTTCCCCGACGCGATTGCGGAGGCGAGCGCCTCTGCGACCGCCGTTTTTCCGACGCCAGGCTCCCCGATCAGACAGGGGTTGTTCTTCTGACGGCGGCAGAGAATCTGCATCACCCTTGCAAGCTCACGGTCGCGTCCGACAATACGGTCGAGCTTGCCGCTTCTTGCCATCGCGGTCAGATCCGTGCAGTAAGTGCCGAGAAATTTCCGTTTGTTGTCCGGCTTTGCCTTGCCGGAGGGGGCGTTTTTTCTGTCGGGCTGCCCTTTCATGAAGGGCGGCACACCGCCCTGCCCGCCGAACAGCTTCATAAAATCGATCGCCGGCGCTTTCCCCTCGTTTCCGTCCTCGTCGGTCACGGCGGGAAGATCGGAGACGTTTTCGATCTCCGGCTCCATTTTTTCAAGGTCCTCATCCGTGATTCCGTACTGCTGCATGACGGCGTCGATCTGACTGATCCCCAGCTCCTTCGCGCACTTCAGGCAGTAGCCTTCATTTTCCATCTTATTGTTGATAAACTTGCTGATGAAGACCACCGCAAGCCGCTTATGACATTTAGAACACAATTGCATTTTCGGATCCCTCCGCCGTCACGCGACGGCCAATTAAAATAAACTTGTCAGATTGACGGCGCCGAGCAATTTCACAAGCACCGTCTGGTCGATGATCGTCGCGGGAATCTTCCCCTGATAGACGACCGCCAGATGCGGGAGAAGATTGCAGAAGATAAGACTCAGTCCCCAGGCGTAAAGCCCGCCTTTGAGAATGCCCAGCACAAGCCCCAGCCCCTTGTTCAGCTCATTAAGCAGCGGGATTCTGACGATCAGGCTGATCACCAGCATGATAACGGTCAGCACAAGGGAGAACAGGATGAACAGCACGGCAAAGGCTGCCGCATCGGAGATCATCTTCGCAATCGGATCGGCAATATAGGCGGATAGCTTTGCAGATGCATCCCCTTCCGCTTTCAGCTCGTTCCGGTAATACCCGTGCAGCTCCTCGAAATCGATGCCGAAGCTGTCGAGAATATCCGTAAAGGCGGTCGGCTTTTCCTCAAAAAGTCTGTCAAGGTCGATGGTCCCGGTCATGATCGAATCGATCGAATCGCTGACCTGCTCCGTGATACCGGGACCGACAACGGTTCGATTGAGATAGGAGGACAGGAAGGGGGAGAGCTTGAGTGCCCCTATCAGCGAGATCACAACAACCGCGATCCCCATCACGGAACGGATAAAGCCCCGCTTCAGTCCCGTATATACGCAAAGAGCGAAAACAAGTACCAGAATCAGATCAAGTAACAAAGGCATAAAGATTCCTCCAAAATCAATCGGTTCCGTCGGCAGGCTGCTCTTCGAAGGTCACGGGAACCGCACTGCCGGCATAGCAGACGACCGGCAGACCCGACGAGGTGAAGACAAGATCGATGGCGTTCGGCTCGGTGGAGACGGTGCTTTCACTTCCGTCAGTCGAATCAATCCGAACCACCCGGTCTTCAAACAGCAGATAGGCATGGTCGCGGAAGGAGCGGATGCGAAGCAGCTCCCCCGCGTGGCGGGAGCGATACAGCTCGGTCCCGTCCGTGCCGTAGATGCTTACCGTCTTATCGTTACCGATCAGCGTATTGTTATTCACGACACAAATGAGTTTTTCCCCGATCTCCGCCCTGACCGAAAGCAGCGATTCGAAGGAAATGCTTGTCGTTTCGGTGAGGTCGGCGCTGCAGAAGGAGAGACGGTCGGTATACAGAACCGTGACTCTGCCGTCCTCCATATACTGTGCCGACATCGGCATATCGCCCTTGACGGTGATCTGCGCAGAGGGGGCGTCCGCGCCGACCGAAACGGTCATCAGCTCGGTCACCACCGCGCCCCCCTCGTCGTAGATCGAGGCGAGCAGAAGCTCGCTTCCGTCGGGAGAGAGCGCGGCGGAAATGATATACTTATCCTTTTTGATCTCGGTCAGAAGGTTAAAGTCGCTGTCATACCAGAGCGCGATCCCCTTATAGGTGCCGTCCCTTGTGACAATGACGTAGGAGCCGTTGTCAGCCAGCGCCGCACCCGTGATGGGATGATCCAGCTTTTCGTGCTTCAGCTCCGAGAAGGAGTTATAGACCGAATAGGCGCGGGTCGTGTTGCCCGCGTCGTATACCAGCATATACTTATCGGAAATCAGAAGCTCCGGACTGTAAAATATATTCGACTTACTGAAGGATAATGACCCGCTCGAGCGGTAAAGCCCCGTCAACCCGGTGTCGACAACGGCAAGCTCCCCTCTGTAAATGCCGAATTTTGAATTTGCACCGCCGTTGAACACGATCGTGGCGAAATCCCCGGCGGAGGTCAGCCCCGTGATATCAAGATCCTTGATCAGATACTGAAAATTCTCGGAGGTAATGTCGGAGCTGAAGGCCGTCAGCATGACCACGGTAAAGACGAGCGCCAGCGCACCCGTGATGTATTTGCACACCCTGTATTTCCCGGCGATGCGGGTATAATATTCATTTTCCCGGAAGACGGCGTTGGGATCCCATCGGATCTGCTCCGGGCGCACGGCGGAAGGCCGCTTCTTTTTCCGGACGGCTTTCCGTTCCTCCGCCGTCCGGTCGAGCGCCGCATGATTCTTATGCTCCTGTTCGTTCACTTCTGTCATCTCCCTTCCAAAGGAATCCGTTCAGTAAAGAACCCTGTCAAGATACAGCCCGCAGGCGGGCGCCGTAAAGCCGGCGCGGCTTCTTTCCCGCGACGCGATCACGTCGTCAATCGCCTCCGGAGCAAGACGCCCCGCCGAGACCTCGATCAGCGTCCCGACCATAATCCGCACCATATTGTACAAAAAACCGTTTCCGGCGACCCGGACCGAGACCAGCTCCCCCTCCCGCGTCACCCGACAATCGAAGACGGTCCTGACGCGGTCGGCAACATCGGAGCCTGCGGCGGTGAAGGCGGAAAAATCATGGGTCCCGACAAACCGTGCCGCAGCCCTGTTCATCCGTTCCTCGTCAAGGGGGATCGGATAGAGATAAGCCCGTCCCGCAAGAAAGGGATCGCGCACCTTTGCATTGAGAATGAGATATTCATACTCCTTGCGTCTGACGTCATACCGCGGATGGAAGCCCTCTGCCGCCGGCTCTGCCGCCCTGACGGAAAGATCCTCCGGCAGATGCGTATTCAGCGCCCGGGGAAGCTGTTCGGCGGGGATCCGGGGCGCTCCCTCCCCCACCGTCAGCAGCGCCTTGAAGTCCCTCGCATGGACACCGCTGTCGGTTCTGCTGCAGCCGACAAGGGGATACCGATCCCCGAAGATCGCTTCCACGGCGTCCTGCAGGGTCTTTTGCACCGTGATCTGTCCCTTCTGCACCTGATAGCCGTGGTAGGCACGGCCGTCATAGGCGACGGTAAGCAGATATCTCATCGCACACCTCAAAGGGAGAAGCCCGGCACAAAGCGGTTGATCAGAAGAACCGCCGCCCCGCAGAGCAGAATGACAAAGAGCATCGCAAAATCCCGGAAGGAAAGGTGAAGCTGCGTCATTTTGGTGCGCCCGTTCCCGCCCCGATAGCAGCGGCACTCCATCGCGACCGCCAGATCGCCCGCCCGGCGGAAGGAGGAGATAAAGAGTGGGATGAGAATCGGAATCAGCGCCTTGGCGCGCCGGACGAGGCTGCCGGAGGAGAAGTCCGAGCCTCTTGCCTTCTGCGCGTTCATGATCTTGTCGGTCTCCTCGATCAGCGTCGGGATAAAGCGAAGGGCAATGGTCATCATCATGGAAAACTCATGAACCGGAAGCTTCAGCTTCGACAGCGGGGAGAGCAGGCGCTCCAGCCCGTCGGTCAGCATGATCGGAGAGGTGGTATAGGTCAGCAGAACACTTGATCCGACCAGCAGGCAGACAATCCGCACCACCATCGCAACGGCGTACATCGCACCCTCATAATAGATTTCGATGAATCCCAGCTTGACAAGAAGCCGATCGCCGCCGTAGAAGAAGAGGTTATAGATCGCCGTGAAGGCCAGGATAAAGATAAGGGGCTTGATGCCCTTGAGGATCGTTCGGAGGGAGATCCCGGACAGCACCACCATTGCGGCGGTGAAGAGGGTGATAAAGGCAAAGGCGGCGAGGTTTTTGCACAGGAAGATCACCACGATGTAGAGGATCGACAGCACGATCTTCATTCTGGGATCAAGCCGGTGCAGGATTGATTTTCCGGGGAAGAACTGCCCGAGTGTGATGTCCTTAAGCACGGTGCCGCCCTCCCGAAACCCTGATGATCTCGTCCTTGGCCTCTTCGACGGTAAAGATATCGGTTCTCACATCGATTCCCCGCTTCCGCAGCGCCAGCATGAAGCGGGTGATCTGCGGAATGTCAAGCCCGATTTCGGTAAGGCGCTCCGGCCGGGAGAAAACTTCGCGGCAGCTTCCCTGCATCAGCACCCGTCCGCGGTTCATCACGACGAGGCGGTCGGAATAGCGCGCCATGTCCTCCATGCTGTGGCTGACGATGATGACGGTGCTTTTCTTCTTGCGCTGATAGGAGAAGATCCCCCCGAGGATTTCCTCGCGGCCGATAGGATCCAGCCCCGCCGCAGGCTCGTCCAGCACCAGCACCTCCGGCTCCATCGCCATGATCCCGGCAACCGCCGCCCGCCGCTTCTGTCCTCCCGAAAGGTCAAAGGGCGACATGGAAAGGCAGTCCTCGCTCAATCCGACGAACTGCACCGTCTCCCGGACCCGACGGTCGGTCTCCTCTTTTGACAGCCCCATGTTTTTCGGGCCGTAGGCGATATCGGCATAGACCGTCTCCTCAAACAGCTGATATTCCGGATATTGAAAGACAAGGCCGACACGGAAGCGGACGCTCCGGAGATCGCCGCCCTTGCGGTTGATATCCTGTCCGTCGAGCAGAACCGCCCCCTCGTCGGGGGTCAGAAGACCGTTCAGGAGCTGCACGAGCGTTGATTTTCCGCAGCCGGTATGCCCGATCAACCCGATGATCTGCCCCTTCTCGAAGGAAAGGCTGACCGAATCGAGCGCCTTCTTGCAGAAGGGCGTTCCGGCGCTGTAGGTATAGGATACGTTTTTTAACTCTAACTTGTTCATGTCAAGGCAGAAGCCAGCAGCTCCGCGCCCTCCTCTTCACTGAGAATATCCGCCGGAAGCCCGAAGCCGCACTGACGCAGCTCGGCAAACAGCGCCGTCACCTGCGGCACATCGAGTCCCGCGGCATTGAGCTTGTCGATCTCGGAAAAGACCTGCCTCGGCGTACCGTCCAGATAGATCTCGCCTTCGTTGATGACGATGACGCGGTCGGCGGCGACCGCCTCGTCCATGTTATGCGTGATATGAAGGACGGTGATCCCCTTTTCGCGGTTCAGCATCCCGATGGTATTCATGACCTCTTTCCTGCCCTGCGGATCCAGCATGGCGGTCGATTCGTCGAAAATGATGCACTTCGGGAGCATGGCGATCAGCCCCGCGATCGCGACGCGCTGCTTCTGCCCTCCCGAAAGCTGATGGGGGGAATGCCCCGCATATTCCGTCATGCCGACCGCCCGAAGCGCGTTGTCCACCCGCTCCCGGATTTCGGCGGGGGGGATTCCGAGATTTTCGGGGCCGAACGCCACATCCTCCTCCACAACGGTCGCCACCAGCTGGTTATCGGGATTCTGGAATACCAACCCGATGCTCCGCCGCACCTCAAAGATATCCTCCTCCGTCATCTGCGGGTCGGTGATATCCTTGCCGTCGATCAGGATCTGTCCGGACGTGGGGGTGAGGATCATATTCAGCAGCTTGGCCAGCGTGGATTTTCCCGACCCGTTGTGTCCGAGGATACAGACAAACGAGCCGCGCTCGATATCCAGGCTGATATGATTCAGAACGGGATGCTCCCTGTGAGCATCCTCCGATTCCGGGTAAGTGAAGGAAAGATCCTTCACCGAAATGAGATAATCAGTCAAAGCAAAGCCTCGTTTCAATGTGATGCCGCGATCCAGCGGGAGGAGGAGCCGCAGGGGAGAATCCCGCCTGTCCGGGTGACGGGCAGCCCGATCTCATCGGAAACCACCAATCCGCCGTGCTTCGGAAGGATCGTCTGATTCAGAATATACCCCATCGCGGAGGGGGAAAGTCCCGTCGTATAGGAATTGACAAGAAAGAAGAGCGGCCGGTCGCTGAGCAGCTCTGCCGTCAGCGAGATAAAGGAATCGATGCTGTCCTCCAAAAGCCACCTCTCCCCGCCCGGTCCTCTGCCGTAGGAAGGGGGATCCATGATGACGGCATCGTATCGGCTGCCCCGCCGCAGCTCCCGCTCGCAGAACTTGAAGCAGTCGTCGACGATATAACGGATCGGCGCGCCGGCAAGCCCGCTCAGCGCCGCGTTCTCCTTTGCCCTTGCCACCATGCCCTTGGAAGCATCGACGTGACAGACCGAGGCGCCGGCGGACGCCGCTGCGATCGTCGCGCCGCCGGTATAGGCAAACAGGTTCAGCAGGCGGATCGGACGACCCGCCTCCGCAATGAGGCGGCAGAACCAATCCCAATTGACCGCCTGCTCCGGGAAGAGACCGGTATGCTTGAAGCCCATCGGCTTAAGGGAAAAGGTGAGCTGTCGGTAGCCGATCCGCCATTCCTCCGGCAGCGCATTGCTGTTCCAGCTCCCGCCCCCCCTGTCGGAGCGGGTATAGACGGCGTCAGGATTCATCCAGCGGGGATGACTTTTCCGATTTTTCCAGATGACCTGCGGATCGGGGCGCACCAGAACATATTCCCCCCAACGCTCAAGTCTCTGTCCGTCGGAGCAGTCGAGAAGCTCGTAATCCTTCCAGTTATCCGAGAACCACATTACAGAATCCCCTCGATGACCGTCTTCAGACCGGCGGCACATTGATCCAACTCCTCGGGATCGTCCCCCTCAAGCATGATACGGATCAGCGCTTCCGTCCCGGAGGGACGGAGCAGCACTCTGCCGCGGTCGGCAAGCTGCTCCTCGATCTGACGCTTGCGGGCGATCACAACAGGTGAGGACATGACCTCGCTCTTTTTGGCGGTGGGGACTGCGACATTGACCGATACCTGGGGCAGACGGCGCATCTGTCCGAAGATCACCGAGGAGGGCATATCGGGATATGCCGCCAGCAGATTCAGCGCCACCGCCGCTGTGATCTGTCCGTCCCCTGTCGTTGCAAAATCCCGCAGGATGATATGGCCGGACTGCTCGCCGCCGATCACGGCGCCGCTGCGAAGCATTTCCTCCAGAACATAGCGATCCCCGACATCGGTTGAGGTCACGCCGATCCCTTCTTTTTTCATGTACTGATGAAAGCCGAGATTGGTCAGCTTGGTAACGACAGCGGAATTTTTCTTCAGCAGCCCCTGCTTCTTCATCTCGACGGCAAAGGCAGAGATGATCATATCCCCGTCGATGATTCTGCCGTCCTCATCGCACATCAGGCAGCGGTCCGCGTCTCCGTCGAAGGCGACGCCGAGATCATAGCCGCCGTCTACGACATAGCGGCAGAGGGCGTTCATCTGAGTCGAACCGCAGTTGCGGTTGATGTTGATCCCGTCGGGATCGTAGGCAATGAAATCGCACTCGAATCCGCCGGTATTGGAGGGGGTGAAGACCGACTTTGCGGTCGAGCTTGCCGAGCCGTTTGAGAGATCGAAGAGGATTCTGCGTTTTTTCGTGCCGGCAGGGACGGACAGCGCCGAGATGAGGTGACGGCGGTAGCGGTCGATCAGATCGCTGCCGGTGATGACCCGTCCGATCGCACCGCAGCGGCAGAGACAGGATTCCTCCTGTCCGAGAATCAGACTCTCCACCCGCTCCTCCAGCGCGTCGGAGAGCTTATATCCCTCCGCGCCGAAGACCTTGATTCCGTTGTATTCGCTGGGATTGTGCGAGGCAGAGATCATAACGCCCGCATCGGCGCCGATATCCCGCACGAGGAAGGCGACGGCGGGCGTCGGCACGACGCCGACAAGATATACGTCGCTTCCCATCGCGCAGAGCCCCGCCGTAATGGCAGCCTCAAACATATCGCCCGACAACCGGGTATCCTTCCCGATCAGAACCTTGGCCTTCCCATCCTTTCCCTCGGTCAGCACACGCGAAACGGCAAGTCCGAGACGGAAGGCAAGCTCTGCCGTCAGTTCCTCTCCCGCGATTCCTCTGATCCCGTCTGTTCCGAATAGCTTTCCCATATTCATTCTTCTCCGTTCTTCTCCGAAAAAATATCAAGCTGCACGCCGCTCACGGTATGCTCGCGATAGGGCAGGCCGAGGTGCTCGTAGGCGAGTCTGGTCACGCAGCGCCCCCTCGGCGTCCTGCTCAGGAAGCCGATCTGCATCAGATACGGCTCGTAAACGTCCTCGATTGTGACCGCCTCCTCCCCGACGGTGGCAGCCAGCGTCTCAAGCCCGACAGGGCCGCCGTCGTAGAACCGCACGATGACCTCCAGCATCCGTCTGTCGACGTTGTCAAGACCGAGCCGGTCGATCTCCAGGCGGGTCAGGGCATAATCCGCAATCTCCCGGTTGATCTTGCCGTTTCCCTTCACCTGTGCGAAGTCCCGCACCCGCTTGAGCAGGCGATTGGCAATCCGGGGCGTGCCGCGGGAGCGGGCGGCGATCTCTTTTGCACCGTATTCGTCGATCGGAATGCCGAGAATGCCGGCGCTCCGCCTGACGATATCGGTCAGCTCCTCGACGGTGTACAGTTCCAGCTTCAGCACTACGCCGAAGCGGTCGCGGAGCGGGGTGGAGATCTGCCCCGCCCTTGTCGTCGCACCGATCAGCGTGAATTTCGACAAGGTCAGCGGAATGCTTCTGGCCGCAGGCCCTTTCCCGATGATCAGATCAACGACATAATCCTCCATCGCGGGATATAGGATCTCCTCCACCGTCTTCGGCAGCCGATGGATTTCATCAATAAACAGAATATCGTTTTCTCCGAGATTGGTGAGCAGGGCGACAAGATCCCCGCTTTTTTCGATGGCCGGTCCGGAGGTGACCCGGATATTCACTCCCATTTCGTGGGCGATGATCGCGGCAAGCGTCGTTTTTCCGAGGCCGGGAGGGCCGTAGAGCAGAACATGATCCAGCACCTCGCCCCTCTGCCTCGCCGCATCGATATAGACCCTCAGGTTTTCCTTCGCCTTGCACTGTCCGACGTATTCCTCCAGCGTCCGCGGCCGAAGCCCCGGCTCGCTCTCGGAGTCCTCCGCCTCGCTGAAGGAGGAGGAAACGATCCGCGATTCAAAGTCGTATTCAAATTCGTTCTCGTCTGCCATATTTCTTTCCTCGCATCCGCTCCGCGGTTATTTCATCAGACGGCTCAGCGCGCCCTTGATCAATGCTTCGATTTCCTCCGCCGGATCCGCGCCCTTCAGCCCGTAGACTGCCTCGGCGCGGGTGTATCCCAGCACCATCAGGGCGTTGATCGCCTCGGTGAGATTGCTCTCCCCGCCGACGCCGGGCTCCTCCCCCGCGGGCAGCTCCTCGGAGGCGGAAAATTCCTTTCCGATCTTATCCTTCAGCTCAAGGATGACCCTTGCAGCGGTTTTCGGACCGACCCCCTGCGCCTTGGCGATCGCCTTGGCATCCCCCGTCATGACCGCCGCCGCAAAACGCTCCGGCGACATCAGGGTGAGGATCGAAACCGCCGATTTCATTCCGACGCCGCTGACCGAGATCAGCATCCGGAAGGCGGAAAGCTCCTCCGTCGAGCAGAAGCCGTACAGCTCCATCGCGTCCTCTCTGACCGCAAGATGGGTGAAGAGCTTCACGCGGCTGCCGATTTTCCCGGCCAGCTTCCCGAGCGTATTGCCGCTGATCGTCATCTGATAGCCGACGCCGCCGGCGTCCACCACCGCAGTATTCGGCTCTGCAAGCACAAGCTCGCCGCATATGTAATAGTACATGGAGTCCCTCCGTCGGATTTATTTGATGTTGTAGAAGTCACGCAGCCGGGAGCCGCCGGTATGCGCGTGGCAGACCGCAATGGCAAGCGCATCGGAGGTATCGTCGTAGCGCGGCATGGCCTTCAGATTCAGAATCGTCCGTGTCATCAGCTGAACCTGCTTTTTCTCGGCGCGGCCGTAGCCTACCACCGCCTGCTTGACCTGAAGGGGGGTATATTCGTAAATGCCGACCTTTTTATGCCCTGCCGCCAGCAGGATCACGCCTCTGGCCTCCGCCACGGCGATGCCCGTGGTGATGTTGGTGTTGAAAAACAGCTCCTCGACGGCAACATCATCCGGTCGGTACTGCTCCAAAAGACGTGTAACGTCGCGGTAGATCAGCTGAAGGCGCTCGGAGATCCCGGTATGCGCCGGCGTGGTGACAGCGCCGTAGGCAAGCGTTCTGAAATGCGGCGCTTTGTATTCCACCACCCCGTAGCCGACAATGGCAAGCCCCGGGTCAATTCCCATAATGATCATCGAAACTCCCGTCCTCCGTCAGATTCTCCGCGCCGGTCCCCCGTCGCTCATACATCATTTAATTATATCATAAACCTCGGAAATAGTCAAAATATATTTGTAAACATTTTTTCAAAACCCGTCGAGTCGGAATTTTCGCAGGCGCCGCCTCTTGGCGGGGCGGATTCCCGCCGTGCCCGACCGCCCGCAAATCAGCCCGCGGCGCGTATTTTGCCCGACGTCCCGGCATCGATCGTTCCTCCTTCAGCCCTCCGGAAACCAACGCAGCGCGTGATATCGGAGCGTATCCCGCCAAAAAACCGTTCCTCCCCCCGAATCGACCCGCCTTTCCCAACGTCAGAAAACGCAAAAGCGCTTTTTTCGCAAAAAAAATGTTTACACATTCCGATAAATGTGTTATAATATGATGAACTGCTTCTGACAGACAGGAATCCGCCCAATCAAAATTTGTTTCAGTGAGGATCAAACGGCTAATGAATACCGATTTTCGAACCAAGATCTATGATTTCTGGGTCAAATACCGCTTTCTTCTGACGGCATTTGTCCTGCCGGCCTTGATCATGTGGATGATCTACATCGCAATGGAGGTTTATCCCTTCGGCTCAAGCTCGGTGCTGGTGCTTGACCTGAACGGACAGTATGTCTATTTCTTTGAGGATCTTCGCAAGAAGGTGCTGGAGGGCGGGAGCTTTCTCTATACCTGGACCCGCTCCCTCGGCGGGGAGTTCATGGGCATTTACGCTTACTATCTGGCCAGCCCCTTCTCCTTCCTGATCACCCTCTTCTCCGACAATCATATCACCGAGGGGCTGCTTTTGATCCTGCTTCTCAAGACCGGCTCGATGGGGGCGACCATGGCCTACTATCTCCATCAGACCCGCCCGACAAAGAAGCTCAACGTCCTCATCTTCTCCACCTGCTATGCCCTCTCCTCCTACGCCATCGTCATGGCGAACAACACCATGTGGATCGACAATCTGATCCTGCTCCCGCTGATCGCGCTGGGGATCGAGCGGCTGATCACCAAGCGGCAGTTCAAGCTCTTCGTCGTCAGCCTCTCCCTTGCGATTCTGACCAATTTCTACATCGGCTACATGACCTGCCTCTTTGTGGCGATCTATTTCTTCTACTATTATCTGGCCCATGACAACCACGGCGAGAACAATTTCTGGCAGGAGGAGAACCACTTCTGGAAATCCCTTGTCCGCATCACGACCTATTCCGCCATTGCCGTCGCCATCGCCATGGTGATCATCTACCCCGCCTACACCTCGCTGCAGTTCGGCAAGAGCACCTTCAGCAACACCACCTATACCTTCGCGCAGCGGTTCGATTTCCTCGACTTTTTCGTCAAGCTCTTCCCCGGCTCCTATGATACCGTAAGACCGGAGGGACTGCCCTTCGTCTACTGCGGCATCATCGCCCTCATCCTTGTTCCGATCTATTTCATCACCTCCCGCATCCGCTGGCAGGAGAGAATGATGAGCGGCGTGATTCTCTGCTTCCTTCTTGTCTGCTTCAACATCAACGCCATCGACATCATCTGGCATGGCTTCCAGAAGCCCAACTGGCTCAACTACCGCTACAGCTTCATGTTCATCTTCCTCCTGCTTGTCATGGCGTATAAAGCCTTCGGTTACCTCAAGTACGTCAATTACAAGCACGTCGTCTTCGTGTGCGGCGTTTTCGCCGTCATGCTGATGTTCATCCAGAAGCAGGAGTATGAGTGGGTCGGAGACTTCAAATGCATCTGGCTCAGCCTGCTCTGCCTCGCCGTTTTCGGGGTGGCGCTGTGGTTTGAATATGCCGGCAAGCTCCACGGCAGTGCGACCGCCGTCATCGCGATTCTGGTCTGCATCGAGCTGTTTACCTCCGGTCTGCTCAATACCATCGGGCTTGACGAGGACGTCGTGATCAGCTCCCGCAACTCCTACAACAGCTATATGCAGAAAGTGCGCCCCCTTGTGAACTGGGTCAAGGAGTATGACGATTCCCCCTTCTACCGCATGGAGAAGAATTTCCACAGAAAGACCAACGACCCGATGACCCTCGGCTTCTACGGGATCTCAAACTCCACCTCCACCCTCAACAAGCCGGTCATCAATATGCTCCACCGCTACGGCTATGCCTCCAAATCTCACTGGACGAAATACCTCGGCGGCACCCCCGTCTCCGATGCGCTCCTCGGTATCCGCTACGTCATCTCCGACGGCAAGACCGAGAACGGCGTCTTCAAGGAGCTTTCCCACGACGAGATCAACGATTACTATATCTATCAGAACCCCTTCGCCCTCTCCCTTGCCTATGCCGCCGATCCCCGTGCAGCCGCGCTTGAGATCACCGATTATGAGTCCCCCTTCGAGCTGATGAACGCCCTCTCCGCTGCGCTGACGGGCAGCGAATCGGATATCGGACTGTTCAAGCAGCTGGAGCTTGTCTCCACCGACTTCAAAAACATCGACACCGGCTTCACCTCCAAGCACCGCCGCTACAGCAAGAAGGACGAAACCCTCTCTGCCTCCATCGAATACACTGTCAACGTCAAGGGCGGCGTCCCGGTCTATATGAATATCCCGACCGATTATCCCAGAGAATGTTCGCTGAAGGTCGACGGCGTCTCCAAGGGCACCTACTTCGGAAATGAGACCGACCGTATCGTCTACCTCGGCATCTTCCCGGAAGACAGCGAGATCACCGTCACCCTTGAGCTGAAGGAAGATCCCATCTACATCATGACGGGACAGGACTATTTCTTCTATCTCGACAACGAGCTTTTTGCCGACACCTTCTCGCAGATCGCGGACGGCAACATGGAAATCTCCCACTTTGACGACACCCACATCCTCGGCACCGTCAATGCCGCCGAAGGACAGACGCTGCTCTATACCTCCATCGTCTACGACGAGGGGTGGATTGTGACGGTTGACGGCGAGGAGAAGGAGCTGATCATGACAAACGACTGCCTGCTCGCGGTTGAGATCACGCCCGGCGAGCATGAGATCAGCTTTACCTATCGCCCCAAGTGCTACACTGTCGGCTCCGCCATCTCCCTGGCCGGCCTGGGCGCGTTTGCCGTTGCCATTGTGCTGGACGAATGGCGCAAGCGTCGTGAGCTTCGCCGCTGGGCAGCGGAAAATCACATCTTCTGACCGAATAAAACCGTGCATTCGGGTTCATCCTAATCCGGGGTGAATCCGAATGCACAAATCGTTTCCGCATCTGAACGAATATATTTTTATGTACTCGGCAGGCTCGGTTTTCTATGCCGCCGCAGAGCTGCTCTTCCGGGGTCATACGCACTGGACGATGGTTCTGACCGGCGGCCTCTGCGCCGCCCTGATCCATTTCGGGAACAAAAGACTGAAGGGAAAAGGGCTGCTCTTCCGCTGTCTGTTCGGGTGCGCGACCATTACGGCGGCGGAATATGCCGTCGGCTGTCTCGTCAATCGTCTGCTCTGCTGGAATGTCTGGGACTACTCCGACCGGTTTCTGAACCTTCACGGACAGATCTGTCCGCTCTATTCCCTCTTCTGGTTCATCCTGTCCTTCCCCGCGATTATGCTGAGCCGACTGACAGCCGACCATCCGCCCTCCGCAGGAGGAGATCATGGCATCAAGAGGAAAGAAAACGAAGTTGGCAAATAAGAAGCTCCGATATGGCGTTACCGCGCTCCTGATCGGGGCTCTGATCCTGATTCTGCCCCGCCTTTCGGAGGATTTGCAGAAGTATTTCTCGCTCTATCGCGACGATTACGTCGTCTCCCCCGCCGAAGGCGAGCTTTCCGTCCACTTCATCGACGTCGGGCAGGGCGATTCCGCCCTGATTCTCGCACCGGGCGGGGAGGTCATGCTCATCGACTCCGGCACCTCCGACAGCCAATACGATCTCCTCCAGTATCTTCGCCTGTATCAGGTGGAGCGGATCGATTATTTTGTCCTGACCCATCCTCACGCCGACCATATCGGCGGCGCGTCGGCGGTCTTTGACGCTTTTGAGGTATCCTGCGTCATCATGCCGGACGCCGTCACCGACACCTCCACCTACCGGAATGTGCTGAAGAAAATCGACGCGGAGGGCTGCGACGTCCTCTTTGCCGAACCGGACGGACGCACCCATTCTCTCGGCGCGGCGAGCTTTGTCCTGCTCGGTCCGACAGAGAATTACGGCGACGAGCTGAACGACAGCAGCGTTGTACTCCGCCTTGACTACGCCTCGGCAGCCTTCCTGTTCACGGGAGACGCCGAGGCGCGGTCGGAGGCGGATATGCTGGAGCGCTTCCCTGCCGACGCCTTCGATGCGGATGTGCTGAAGCTGGGACATCACGGCTCCTCAACCTCCACCTCGGAGGAATGGCTTGACGCCGTCTCCCCGCAGTTCGCCGTCGTCTCCTGCGGAAAAAACAATGAATACGGTCATCCGCACAGCGAGATTCTGTCGCTGCTTACCTCCCGCGGCGTCGGGATCTGCCGCACAGACCGGAACGGAACCGTCGTCTTCACCACCGACGGCAGCTCCGTGACCCTTCGCTCTCCCGCTACTCCGACATCAACAGCTCCGACACCGTGACAAACTCGTATCCCTGCTCCAGCAGCTTCGGAATAAAGATACGAAGCGCGTCCGGCGTGCTGCTTTTTCCCGATACATAGTCATGGCAGAGGATGATCGCCCCCGACGAGACGTTTTGCAGTACGGTATCCGCGATGCTTTCGGCGGACGGCAGCTTCCAATCCGTTGTATCCACGGTCCAGAGCACCGGGATATAATCCAATCTGTCAAGTGTCCTTGAAACGGTGAGCGAGTAGACGCCCTCCGGCGGTCGGAAGAGCTTCGGGCGATATTCCCCCAGCTCGAACAGAATATTTTCCGTCATAATAATCTCATTCAAAAGCAACTCCGCCCGAATCCCCTTGAGATGAGGGTGGGAATAGGTGTGATTGCCCAGCTCATGCCCCGCGCCGATTTCCCGCTCCGCGATCGAGCGATTCCTCTCGCAGTTGCTTCCGACCACGAAGAAGGTCGCCTTGACGCCGTACTCCTCCAGAATATCCAGAATTTCCGGCGTATAGCGTTCGTGCGGGCCGTCATCGAAGGTCAGCGCGATCTTCATCGAGGCGTTCTCATGCCTGCGGCAGGGCTTGCGAAGCTCCGCTCTCGCCGGAACCGACGGCAGGCCGAGCAGGACGAAGGAGCAGATCAGCGTCTTAAGCGTTTTCGGTAAGCTCATACAGCGTCCCGAAGCGATATCCCTGCTTCTCCCATTCGGTCAGCAGCTGATCGAGGATCGCGGCGTTGGTCGCGGAGGTGGGATGGAGCAGGATCACCTCTCCGTTGTGCGTGTGGGAGAGAACCTTCTTCAGCGCCTTGTCATGACTCATCTGACGACTGTTGTCCCAATCGGCGTAGGCAAAGCTCCAGAAAATCGTCTTGTACCCGCAGTCGGCGGCGCACTTCAGATTCCGTTCGCTGAACCTCCCCTCCGGCGGGCGGTAGAAGGGCGCGGGATCGCATCCGCAGTATTCCCGCAGAATTGCGGCGAGGGCATCCAGCTCCGCTTTGAATTTTGCGGGGTCTGTGATTTTGGTCATATCGTGATGCTGATCGGTGTGGTTGCAGACGAGATGCCCTTCATCGAGCATCCGCCTGACCAGCGCGGTATCACGCCTGATCAGATTCCCAAGCACGAAGAACGCGCCCTTGGCTTCGTGCTTCTTCAGCACGTCGAGGATTTTGGCTATATTTCCGTTTTCATATCCCGCATCAAAGGTGAGATAGAGGACGGGATCGTCCTCCGTCGCCTTTTCGTCGAGATAATACCCTCCGTTTCCGACCATAAAGGAAAATTCGGAGGGAAGCTCAGGCGGCGTGTGACTGTCGTTGTTTTTGCAATACCAGCTGTAGCCTGCGGTCTCGGTATGATGAAAAGAAGAGATTGCCTCTTCGGCATGACCCGGCGTCGATACTGCAAGCAACGACAGAACAGCCGCCGTCCATACCTTGAACTTCATGACTGATCCCCTTGCTTTCCGTTTTGCGGTTTTTTCAACCGCACTTCTATTGTGTGCAGGATGTCACGGTTCATGCCTGAAGGTTTTTGCCATTTCCGTCGTTTTTTTCAATCAAACCGACCGACGCGGATCCCGCTTCGGCACGAGGTCATCAAGATGCCTGTCCTCTCTCTTCCCCCGGTCTTCACAGACCGCTCCGAAAAACTGATCCTCGGCAGCTTCCCATCCGTCAGATCAAGGGAAGTCGGCTTTTATTACGGCCATCCCCGCAATCGCTTCTGGCCGCTCATGGCGGCGCTCTTCTCCTCTCCGCTCCCCGGGACAACGGAGGAAAAGCGCCTGCTGCTGGAACGCAATCGTCTTGCGCTATGGGATGTGACCGCCTCCTGCGAGATCACGGGGAGCGCCGACAGCTCCATCCGAAGCGTTATCCCGAACGAGATCGCAGGCCTGCTCAACGCCGCGCCGTTCAAGGCCGTTTATCTCAACGGAAAGACCGCAGAGCGGCTGTGGCTCCGCTTTTGTGCGCCGACGCTTCCCCGGACGCTGCCGGTAAGAGTCCTGCCCTCCACCAGCCCTGCCAACGCCTCCTTCTCTTTTGAGGCGCTTCTTGCCGCGTGGCGCTGTCTGACCGAGGATATTTGTTAATTAAATGTAAATATTTGCGTTTTCCCTTGCCCGACGGAAATCGGTATGGTATAATACTGGGGTCAGTATATGGGCGGTCCTCTGCTATGCTCTGCACGAACGTCCGGATAAAGGAGGAGCCATCACATGGATATGATCAAGGCTTTTACAAATGAGCAGCTGAAGAAGGACGTTCCCTCGTTCAACATCGGAAACGATGTAAAGGTTTACTGCCGCATCGTCGAGGGCGAGCGCACCCGTACTCAGATTTTTGAGGGAACCGTCATCGCCAAGAACGGCGGCGGCATTTCCGAAACCTTTACCGTCAGACGTATTTCTTACGGTGTGGGTGTTGAGAAGACCTTCCCGCTTCATTCCCCGAATGTCGAAAAGGTCGTTGTCACGAGAATCGGAAAGGTAAGACGCGCCAAGCTCTATTACCTGCGTGACAGAGTCGGCAAGAGCTCCAAGGTCAAGGAGATCATCTGAGCGATTGTCGGAAAACCGCGGAAAACGGCAGCGCCCCTTCCAAGGAACGCGCTGCTCTTCGGTCGGAGACAGACGAAACGTCCGTCTGTCTCTTCTCTTTTTGACCCGGCGCAGGGGAGAATATTAAAGTTATTGAAAAAAACAGGAAAAAGAATCAAATCCCCCTTTACAAACAAGTGAAGATATGATATACTGTCAAGAGTAAGTTCACTCATTTAAACAAATATATTTTGGGGGATATCTCTATGTTTTGTCAACATTGCGGAACACAAAATCCGGACAACAGTAGCTGCTGCTCCAACTGCGGCGCTCCTCTCCACGGCGGCAACGGTCAGGGACCGTGCTGCCCGAACTGCGGCACCCCGATTCCGAACGGCGTACAGTACTGCCCGAATTGCGGCAAACCTTTGAACGCCAATCAGCCTCCGATTGGACAGAACCCCTCTGCCTTTACGCGGAGCATCCCGCTCTGCATCGTTCTCTCGATCGTCACCTGCGGCATTTACGGGCTGTACTGGCTGTATTCCCTTGCCAATGACCTGAACAACGCTTCCGCCGAGCAGAATCCTACAAGCGGCGGGATGGTCGTCCTCATCAGCCTGGTCACCTGCAACTTCTACCTCTATTATTGGATGTACAAAGCCGGACAGCAGGTCGTGCGCGCTAAGCAAATGCGTGGTCTTCCCGCCGATTCCAACTCCTCGATCCTGTATCTGATCCTCACATTTTTCGGGCTCGGCTTCATTTCCTATGCCCTGATCCAGAATGAGCTCAATCAGATGGCTTGACGACGAAAAGCGCCGGCGGCTGACCCGAGTCGGGTCGGTCGTCGGCATCCTTTTGTCGCTCGGCGGGATCTATGCGGCCTGGCTCTTCTGCGGAGGCACGCCGATCCCCTGTCTTTTTCATCTGTTCACCGGACTGAAGTGCCCCGGCTGCGGCGTCACCGCCATGTGCATGGCGCTGCTCCGCCTTGATTTCTCGGCGGCATGGCGCGCCAATCCCTGCCTGCTCTGTCTGCTTCCGATCGGCGCCGTTGTCGGCGTCCGGATGCTGTGGCGCTTTATCAGGACGGGAACAAAGCAGCCCGAGAAGTGGGTCTCGGTCTTGATCGTGCTGATGATTGCTGCGCTTCTGATCTTTTCTCTTCTGCGGAATCTCCTCTGACGCTCATTACTGCCAAATCCCGATCGGAGGGCGCAGATCGCAGAGCGGAGGCTCCTCCTCACGATTGGGGGGCAAAATACCGTTCCGCCGCCCTCCCAAACCACGCCTCAAACCTTGCGGCGGCAAGACGAGAGGCGGCGCGCCACGGCATCAGCATATCGAACGCATGGTACAGCCCCGGATAGCAATCCAGCTCCGCCTCCACCCCTGCCCGCTTCAGCGCCGTGACAAAGGAGACGGTCTCGGCATAAAAAGGCTCTGCGGTGCAGACGAAGGTATAGGCAGGGGGAAGTCCCGCATAATTGATTCTCGCCGCAGGCGAGGCATAGCATGGCGGCTCTCCCGTAAGACCCCGCAGGTATTTTCTCCATGCCGCACGATTCCGCCGCGTGTTCCAGACCGGCGAACGGTTGTCTCGTGAGGTCTCGGTCTCTTTACAATCGAGTATCGGATACAAGGGCATCTGGCAGGCGATCTTCACGCCGCCGATGTCCTTTTCGTACATACAGAGCGCCGCGGTGAGCCCCCCTCCCGCGCTCTCTCCGCCGACCATAAGCTGATCGCTCCTCACGCCGAGCGCCTCCGCATGATCCCGAAGATAGCAGAGCGCCGCGTGACAATCCTCCAGCGCCGCAGGATAGGGGGCTGTTCCCGCCCTCCGGTAGGCGGGGGAGACCACGACAGCGCCGTATTTTCCGACAAGCGGCGCGGCGCGGGAGAAATGCACCATCTCCGCCATCCCCGTCACATAGCCTCCGCCGTGAATCCAGAGGATACCGGGACGACGCTCCGCTTTTCCGCGGGGCGTCAGAATCAGCAGCTTCAGGCGTCCTCCCGCGGTGTCGATCCGGATTGTTTCGGTACGGTATTTCATGATCGGTCATCCTTATTTCCGAAGATCCGGCGATTCGCTTCCGCCGATCGCCGCTCATCTGTCATTATACCGCATTCCGACGCAAATTGCAAGGGGAGGCGCTTCCCGGATAATTGAATCGTGATATATGGAGGCGTAAGCCTCCTTTTTGCTCGTGCCCCCGCGCTTATGCCCTTTTCCGGTTCTGCTGATAGAGATCGACGATCTCGCGGATGATTTCGGGATGGGCGAAATCCTTGTTATAGGCAATGTTCATCTCCCGCATCATACTGAGGTTTTCCACCGGCAGAATCGTGAGCTTACCCTTTATCACGTCACGGATACAGGCGCTTCTCGGCAGGACGGAGACACCGAGATCCTTCCGCACCAGCTCCTTGATCGTCGCAACATTGTCGACCTCAAGTGAGACGTTGAAGTTTTCGATCGATTCGTTCATGCTGATCAGCGTCGCCTCGAAAAGCTGTCTTGTCGCGGAGGAGGGGAGGCGCAGGATCATATTCTCCCGCTTCAGCTCGTTCAGCGTCACCATCGACCTCGATGCAAGCGGGTTCTCATTGCACAGCACGCAGACAAGGTAATCGGTATCCATCATCAGATAATTCAGACGGGAGGAGACTCTCCTCCCCTCCACCACGGCGATATCCAGCTCATAATTCTCCAGCATATCATAAAGATTATTGATCGTATCGGTAATTATCATGATATTGATATGGCTGTGCTGATTGACGTAGCGCGCCAGCACCTCCGAGATGGTATTGTTTTCGGAGGTATGGGTAATCCCGATGCGGAATCGGGAAACATGACGCTGCTCGTCGGCGATCTCGGTTAGCATCTTCCCGTGCAGCGCCTTGAGTCTTCTGGCATAGGTCACGGCGATTTCCCCTTCCGGCGTCAGGCGGAACTCCCCCTTCCCCCGCAAAAACAGCTTCGCGCCGCACTCCCGTTCAAGAAGATTGATATGATTGCTCACTGCCGGCTGGGTCAGCGAAAGGATCTCGGCAGCACGGGTAAAATTCCGATGCTCCGCGACGGCCAGCAGGGTTTCGAGCTTTACATCCAGCATGATGGAGGACCTCCGATAAGAAATATTGATACATCCCAAAATAATCATAAATTGACATTATAGCAAGAACAGTATATCATATATCAAAAGAAAATGCAATAGAGAAACGTCCGTCAGTTCATTTTCGGGGAGGATCGTTTCATTGTTCGATGCCTTATATGAAAAAATCGGCGAGCAGTCGAGCGCAGCCGTCATCCTGTCGGTCGCCGTCATGCTGTTAAGCGGCTTTCTGATGACCAGACTCACAAAGAAGCTGCGCCTGCCGAATGTCACCGCCTATATCGTCGCGGGGATTCTGATCGGCCCGTTCTGTCTCGATCTGGTCCCGAAAGGGATCATCGACGGCACGGGATTCCTTGCCGATATCGCCCTCGCCTTCATCGCCTTCGGCACGGGGGAATTTTTCCGCCTTCCGAAGCTCAAAACCAGCGCAGGCCGCGTCATTGCGATCACGCTGGCGGAAGCACTTGCCGCCTCGCTCTGCGTCTTTGTCGTCACCCGCTTCCTTCTCCGCCTCGATCTTGCCTTCTCGATCGTGCTGGCTGCGCTGGCCTCCGCGACAGCCCCCGCCTCCACGATGATGACCATCCGGCAGACCGGCTCCAAGGGCGATTTTGTCGACACCCTCCTCCAGGTGGTCGCCTATGACGATATTGTCGCGCTGCTCGCCTACAGCGCCGCGATCTCGGTAGCGCTCTCCGCCTCGGCAGGGGAAGCCTTCCGTCTCTCCACGCTGCTCCCGCCGATCCTGTCGAATCTCGGCGTTCTGGCGCTTGGAGGCGTATTCGGGGTGATCATGAAGCTCCTGATCCATCGCAAGCGCTCGACCGACAACCGTCTGATCATCTCGGTCGCTCTGCTCTTCGCCTTCTGCGGTGTCTGCGCCGCCCTCGGGATCTCGCCGCTGCTCGGCTGTATGTCGATGGGGACCGTCTATGTCAATATCGCGGAGGACGACAAGCTCTTCAAGCAGCTCAACTATTTCAGCCCCCCGATCCTCCTGCTCTTTTTTGTCCGTTCCGGGCTGTCCTTTGACCTCAATGCATTGATCAGACCCACCGGCGCAGTGGGAAGCGTTCCGCTCCTTACCATAGGCCTGCTCTACTTCCTTGCGCGGATCATCGGCAAGTATGCCGGGGCGTTTCTCGGATGCCTGGCGGTCAGAAAGTCTGCCGCGACCCGGAATTATCTCGGACTCGCCCTGATCCCGCAGGCGGGCGTCGCCATCGGCCTTGCCGCCATCGGTGCCAGAACCCTCGGCGGGGAGACCGGTCACGCCCTTCAGACCATCATTCTCGCATCGGGAGTGCTGTATGAGCTGATCGGGCCGGCCTGCGCCAAGCTGTCGCTCTATCTGTCGGGCTCCTACTCAAACAAGCTGGAGGAGATTGTGCCCCTCGCAGCGCCCGATCGGGAAGAGGAGCGGCAGAATGCCGTGGAGGAACTGATCGAACGGATCCGGATTATTCAGAAGGAGCTTGAACAGGAGAAGATCAGCGAGGAAGAGCGCGCCTTTACCGAAGCGGCGGAGGAGCAGTTCGCCTCCCTTCCGATCCCGCACGCCTATCTTGCCACAGGAGGAAAAGGAAAATGATCGATCCCATTGCCGCCCTTCTCGGGGAATGGTCCCAAGGCATCAACGGGCTGAGCATCCCGTTCCGCATTCTGCTTTCGGTCTTTCTTGCTGCCGTGATCGGCTGTGAACGGGCGACCAAGCGGCACTCGGCTGGTCTTCGGACCTTTATGGCGGTTTCGCTCGCCATGACGGCGGCTGCACTGCTCGACGGCTATCTGGGCGGGCGTCTCTACATCCTCTCGGCAGCGGGGATCATCGGGGTGGCGATCATCAGCGTCCATTCCCTGCTTGTCAGCTCCCGCAGTCAGATCAAGGGACTGACCACCGCCGTCGGGCTGTGGACCTGCGCCGTGATCGGGCTGGCAGTCGGTACGGGGCTGTACACCGTCACCGCCATCTCCTTCGTCGTGCTGCTCTGCTGTCTCTCGGTCTTCCCCTCGCTGGAGCGATATCTGAAGAACCGCTCGAATCATTTTGAAATCCATCTGGAGCTGAAGAGCGCGGCCTGTCTCGGCAGCTTCGTGACGACGCTCCGCCGTCTCGGGCTGCGGATCGACGACATCGAAGCCAATCCCGCCTATGCCAACTCCGGAATCAGCGTCTATTCCATCTCGCTTTCAATCAGCAGTCCCGAGCTGAAGAAATACAAAACGCACCGTGAGATCATCGAGGCGCTGCAGAGCCTCGACTACATCTGCCACATTGAGGAAATGAGCCTCTGACGACACCGGTTCTCCTTCCGCCGTGAGATCCATCCGCATCGGATGCAAAAAAGGGGGCAACACCTCGCGCCCCCTTTCACGATACAGACAGGCAGATGACCACCCGGCAGGATCCTCATTCGATATTGTTCAGACCGTCGTATAATTCCGTGAAGGATTTCATACTCCTGCACCGACCGAAGGATAAGCTTCTGTTGTCTCCGAATTCCAGCAGGAAGCATTTGGTCAGTTCTTCGACGGTTTGTTCCAATGCAGTAAAAAAGCTCTGATATGCAAAGCCGTATCCCGGCGTTCCTTCCTCAAAATTGTCGGTGATCAGCGCTTCCGTCATCTGATCCAGGGGATACAGCTTCAGGTGCATCAGTTCGTGAACAAGCACTTCCTCGGTATTTTCCTGCTTCGGAGAGACGGCGTTCAGCAGAATGACGGCCTTCCTGTCATCGCAGTCGATTTTAAAATCGCCGCTTTTGCGCCACGCCGGGTCTTCCACCCATTCCAGGCGAATATCCCAGGCCGGAACAAGGCGCAGCTTCTTTACCCATTTCTCAAAAACCCCTTGCATCTCTTCTTTGTTGATCATATTTCTGTCCTCCACGTCAATTCGGATTTGTTGCAGGCTCATACGTCCCTCCCGCGCGGTCATCCCGTCCGGCGCTTGTCACGGTCACCGACAAGCCGTATGATATCAGTATACCACATCGAACAGAAAAATGCAATCCCATAGCAGATCATCCCGTTGCCTTCCTGTACCGGCGACTTCAGCAGTCTCCCGCCGCGCACAGGGAGGCCTTTCCCGTCGAATGCAGCCTGTCCGCAGGTCTTTTTCTGTCTTCCGCCCTCTTTCTTCTTTCCATGTCATAAGATTCCTGTTTTTTGTCGATACTATCGGCAAAGTCAACTGTTTTTTGTCGATACTATCGGCAAAGTCAAAGCACCGTGCGGCGCAGCGCCGCACGCAGCGGAAGGAGCTTCTATGTCAGAGATCAGAAGAGTAAACATAAAGAAGACCATGGCGGCAATCGAGCGGCTCTACGGCGATTCCGACCTCTGTTCCCTGCTGGGACAGTACGCGGAACAGGCGGAGCGGGCGGTCGGGAAAAGGCTGAAGTATCCCGGATTCTTCCGGCGTGTCCGCGCTGTCGTCGTCCCCGAACGGCTGACCGATCCCAATCAGATCGCCGCCGTTCTCACCGAAGGACGGACGTCCTTTTCCTTTCGGGAAATCTCGCTTTTCTGCGACTATGCGGCGGTGTGGGCGCTGATCGAGCTTGACATTCCCTTCCGCTCCGACAAGGAACTTTGCGACACCGTCGATTACCTGAAGGCTCTGCACCGGATCGAGCCGGAGGAGCTGTTTTACCGTCTTTCCGAGGCGGAACGCATCCTATCGCGAACCGGCTATTTCCCCTGCTCCGACAGGACGACCAAAGATACCTACCGACGCATGGTATCGGAATATGCCGATGCCTTTTCCGTCAGCGAAGCGGAGGCGGCGCAGCATCTGTCGCTGTCCGGCCCGCCGAAGCTGAAGCGCCCCTACGCCTCCCGCTTCTATTTCCCGGCCTTCGCAGCAGGTTGCCTGCTCCTGTTTCTCGCTACCCTGATGCTGACCGATGGGAGCGTCCCGCTGTCGCTGCTCCTTCTGCTGCCGCTGTCGGAGCTGTCCAAGACCCTCTGCGACGCGCTCTTCTCCCGTATCGTCCGCTTCACGCCCGTGCCGAAGCGGAGGCTCGATGCCGTCCCCGCCGAGGGGAAAACGCTCTGCGTGATCACCTCTCTTCTCACCTCCGTCAAGGATGCGGAGGAGCTTTCCGAGCGGCTTCGCAATTGTTATTTTGCCAACCGCGATCCAAACGTCTTCTTCGGCTTGCTCTGCGATCTGAAGGAAGCCGACTCCGCCGTCTGCGCCGGGGATGAGGCGCTGCTCACCGCCGCGCAAAGCACGCTTCGGGCGCTGAATGATCGGTTCGGCTGCCGCCTGTATCTGTTCGTCAGAAGCCGCCGCTATTCCACCACCGAGGGACGCTATATGGGCTGGGAGCGCAAACGGGGCGCCGTCATCGAGCTGACGAGGCTGCTCCGCGGCAGACCCTGCTCCATTACCGCGCTCTGCGGCGATCCGGGCCTGCTGTCTGACATCCGTTACGTCATCACCCTCGACTCCGACACCCGCCTCTACAACGGAGCGGTGCGCGATCTGGTCGGGACAATGCTTCATCCCGCGAATCATCCGATCATCAAGGACGGGCGGGTGGTTTCCGGCTATGCCATCATGCAGCCCCGGATGGAGGCCTCCCTTGCGTCGGCGGAAAAAACGCCCTTTGCGGTTCTGTCCGCCGGCAGCGGCGGCACCGATATCTACGCCTCCGCGGCCTATGAGACCTATCAGTCCCTCTTCGGAGAGGGCATTTTCTGCGGGAAGGGCATCTTTGACGTCAACGCCTTTTCGGAGCTGATTGACGGCGCATTCCCCGACGAATCGATCCTGAGCCACGATCTGCTGGAGGGCACAAGGCTTCGTGCGGCGGCGCTGACCGACCTCTCTCTCACCGATAACCTCCCGAAAAATCCTCTCTCCTGCTTCGACCGACAGCACCGCTGGATCAGAGGGGACGTGCAGAGTCTGATGTTCGCAGGCCGATATCTTCCCGACAGCACGGGGAAGCGCTGCCGGAATCCCATCACCTCCCTCTCCCGCTTCAAGCTATGGGACAATCTCCGCCGCGCGCTCGTGCCACTCTTCGCCGCGCTCTCCCTTCTTGCCGCCGTGTTTCTTCCGCCGAAGACTGCCGCTGCCGTGCTGATCGCGGCTCTTTCCTATCTTCTGTTCCCCTTTCTGCTCTCCCTGCTTCTGCTCTTCCGCTATGCGGGGAGACGGTTCTATTCCTTCGTCATGCCCGGCGTCCTGCACGCCGTCGGCATCTTCTTTTATTCCCTTGCCTCACTGCTCCACAACGCCCTGATCTCTGCCGATGCCGTTTTACGCGCCGGCTTCCGGATGCTGTTTTCAAGGAAGCATATGCTTCAGTGGAAGACCGCGTCGGAGACCGAGCAGGGGATGAGCGGTCTTCCGCTTTATCTCTACCGTATGCTCCCCTCCCTTCTTGTCGGGTGCAGTCTCACCGTCTTCTGTCCCCATATCATTCTGAAGCTCATCGGGCTGCTTTGGGCATTCTTTCCCTTTGCCGCCTATCTCATGGGGAGGGAATTCCCGCCGCCTCCCCGCGTCTCCCGTTCGCAGAAGGAGGAAATCCGAGGCTATGCCGCCGATCTCTGGCGATTCTTTTCCGACAGAGTCACCGCCGCAGACTCAAGCCTTCCGCCCGACAATCTGCAGCTATCCCCCGCGGAGGTCACGGCACACCGCACCTCCCCCACCAACATCGGGCTTTATCTCTTGAGCTGCGCCGCCGCCCGCGACTTCGGCTTCATCTCGACGGCCGAGCTGTGTGCCAGGCTGAAGAATTCGCTTGATTCGATCGATCGGATGCAGAAATGGCATGGTCACCTGTACAATTGGTACAAAACAGGAACGCTGGAAATCCTCGGAGAGCCCTATGTCTCCACGGTCGATTCCGGAAATTTTGTCGCTTGTCTTGTCGCGCTCCGAAGCGCCCTTTCCGATCATGACGACGGAACGCCCCGCATGGTCGAGCTGACGGAACGGATCACCGCGCTGATCGACGATACCGATTTTACCTACCGTCAAATTCAGCATATCCGCCGCAACCGCTCCAATCAGGGGGACACC